>CAZTHY010000018.1:0-12655 GCA_964613205.1 uncultured Oscillospiraceae bacterium | reverse complement strand
CTCAGTCATTTGCTTCGCAAATGCCAGCTCCCCTTGCAAGCAAGGGGAGCCTTTTAACTTTTCACTTTCACCACTCCATCGGCGAGGGCAGCGTGACCCAAATTTCACTTTCCTCGTCGGTGAACACCACCCACACGTTGCCGATGTCCGCAGCGTCCAGCGTGAGTTCGCCGCGCCCGTTCTCCTCCATGAGAGGGAACACGTCGTAGCTCAGCTGCCACACGCCGTCGTCGTAGTGCGCCACTTCCGCCGGTGCCAGCCAGCCGTCCTGCTGGGCGTCGCCGGCGTATCCCCACACCAGCCGCGCGTCTGTGATGGCCTCCCCCGCATCGCCGTACTCTTCCTCGCTGCTTGTTATCACCGGCACTTGCAGGAGTGTGACCTCATCCTGCCGCATCCAGCAGTAGTCCGACACCGTGAGGGCGGTGTCACCGATCCAGAACGTCTCACCATGCTCCACATACTGGATATACCGCGCCGCAGAATCCCAGCCCGTCGTGCCATAGTCGGGACGAGCCGGTTCCGGTTCCGGCGACACCGTGACGAATTCGTTACGGCCGGTGCCGCTGATGCTGCCGATAATAAGCGCTGCCACCACCACCGCGATGGCGATAAATATGCCCTTGCCTCTGTTGAGGGAATAGCGTGCGCTGCCGTTGGCGGCGGCCTTCTGGACGGTCTGATACGCTTCCGTCCAGTTGACGGCGGCCTTTTTGCGGGGACGCTCCGTCTCCTGCTCGAAGCAGACCTTCTTGCCGTCGTGGTGCGGCACCGTGCCGCTGTCGGCCTGACGCTGCTTCATGTAGTGGATGGAGCCGTCCGCGTCCACCCACTCCTTGCGGGGCGGACGGTTATACGCGCCGCATTTGGGGCAGAAGCCCTCTTTTTCGTAGGAATACAGCTTGCCGCAGGCTTTGCAGCGAAGTAATGCCATATTGCCCGCCTCCTTTCGCCGGTTGCTTTGCCCCTATTATACAGGAACGGCGGCGAAAAGTCTATCATCTTCCGGTTGCGCAGCGAAAAAACCCTCCGCAACTTTAAGTTGCGGAGGGAAAATTCACTCTACAAGGCCGTACTTCACCTTGATACGATCCAGTTTTTCCAGCAGCGGGTCGGACAACACCCACAAAAACAGCACCGTAGCGGCAGCATGGACGCAGTCCAGCGGGAAGCCGCTGATATAGTAGGCGGCGATGACCTTCCACTCCAGCGTGCGGGCGTACAGCAGCGCCGACACGGGGTTCATCAGTCCGCCGTAGATCACCACCGCCGACAGCGCGCCGAACACGCACAGCGCCCCACGGCTCCGCCGCAGCCAGCCCCGCCGGAACAGCACGCCGGCCAAAAAGCCGATAACGCCCATGGCGAACATCTGGAACGGCGTCCAGGGGCCTTGAGAGAACAGGACATTGCTGGCCAGCATGGTGACGGCGCCGACTAAAAAGCCGGTCTCGCCGCCCAGCGCCACGCCGGAGATGATGGTCAGCGCCAGCACCGGCTTGAACTGAGGCAGCATGAAGAACGCCGCCCGTCCCGCTACGCCCAACGCGCACAGCGCCGCCACCAGCACCAGCTCCCGTGCCTGTGGCCGCCGCCCCTCAAACACCATGAAGAAGGGCAGCATACACTCCAGCAGCACGGCGAAGGCCACCGGATAGTAGCCGGTGCTGCCGAGATACAGGGAGCCGAGGTACAGCGTGGCGGGGATGCACAACAGAATCAGCGCCGCCGCCAGCCGTGTCCGGCGACTGAGCTTTCGCTTCTGCACCGGCGTCTGCACCAGCGTCAGGGGCTTTGACCGCCGCCCGATGGCCAGCGCCGTGACGAACAGCAGCCCGATGAACACGCCGTACAGGGATATGGCCTGCCAGCCCTCCTCCGACACGGTACCGCTGCCGATGAGGGCGGTCAGGTCGGTGTGGCGGGCGGCCTTCCAAAAGATAGCCAGCGCTCCCGCTCCCGCCAGAGCGGCGATGGCCTTACGCCACCAGGGGAGCTTGGGCGGCTGCCACGCGGCGGATTCCTCCGCCACCGGCGGCAGGGGCTGATACACCAACTCCACCTCCGGCTGGGGCGGGACTTCGCCGCCGATGACGGCCATCACGTCCTCCGCCGTCACCGCTTCGCCGCACCACTCCCGCGCCATGCGGTTGGCGGAGGTGGTGTAGAAGCTGTTGCCGGAGAAGAAGGGGCGGGGCGTGTTCTCCGTCACCACCGCGCCGTCGAAAAACAGCGCACAGCGGTGGGCGTAACGGGCGCAGAAGGCCACGTCGTGGCTCACCATCACCACCGCCACGCCGCCCGCCGTCAGCGACGACAAAATGGCGGCAAAGGACTGCTTGAACTCCGCGTCCAGCCCCTTGGTGGGCTCGTCCAGCAGCAGGATTTCCGGATCCAGCAGCAGCACCTTGCACAGCGCCGCCCGCTGCTGTTCGCCGCCGGAGAGGTCGTAGGGATGCCTGTCCAGCAGCGGTGCCATACGGCACAGCGCCACCGCCTGCTCCATGCGCTTTTGCTGCAATTCTTTCGGGATGTCGGTGCCGAGGAACGTCTCCTGCAAGTCCTCCCGCACCGTTTTCTTCACAAAGAGGGACTGGGGATTCTGGGGCAGCACGCCCAGCCGTCCTTTCCGCGTCACCGTGCCCCGATGGGGTTCCAGCGCGCCGGACAGCAGCCCCAGCGTGGTGGATTTTCCCGCGCCGTTGCCGCCCAGCAGCGCCAGCAGCTCGCCGCGGTAGGCCGTCAGCGTCAGGCCCCGCACCACGTCGTCCTCGCCGTCCTCGTAGCGGAACCACAGGTTTTCGCCCAGCAGCGCCGCTTCGCCGCGGGTATGTTCCCCCTCCGGCGGCAGGGGGTGCAGCTCATGGTTTTCCTGCCAACGGGACAGGAACCGGCGGCCATCCCGCACGGTGATGGGGCAGGTGTCGTCGCTGTCCACACTGCTCCAAATACGGACGGCGGCGGGCATGGCGGTGAACATCCCGTGTCCCCGCTGCCGCAGATCGCGACATACCTCCGCCGGTGTGCCGGCGCAGAGGAGACGGCCTTCGTCCAGCACCGCCGCATGGGTGGCCAGCGGCAGTGCGTCCTCCAAGCGATGCTCCGTCAGCACCACGGTAACGCCCAGCTCCCGATTCAGCCGCCCGATAGTCTGCAAAAAGTCGGCGGCGGCGATGGGATCAAGCTGGCTGGTGGGCTCGTCCAGCACCAGCAGCTTCGGCTGCATCACCATCACCGAGGCCAGCGCCAACAGCTGCTTCTGCCCGCCGGAGAGGGTGGCCACGTCACGACGGAACCAGTCCTGTATGCCGAAGAAGGACGCCATCTCCGCCACGCGGCGGCGGATGGTATCGCTGTCGCAGCCGAGACTTTCCAAGCCGAAGGCCAGCTCGTGCCACACCTTGTCCGTCACCACCTGTTCCTCCGGCGACTGCTGGACGAAGCCGATGTCCGTCACCTGCTGCCGCCGGGGGAGGTCAGCCAGCGGCTGACCGGCAAAATATACGTCTCCCTCCACCCTTCCGTGGGGCGCGAGGGTGGGCTTCAGATGGCGCAGCAGGGTGGTCTTGCCGCAGCCGGAGGAACCACACAGCACCCAGAACTCCCCTGCCGACACGGTGAGGGACACGTCGTCCAGCGCCTTTTGGCGCTGCTGGGGGTAGGTGAAGCCGAAATGTTCCAATCTGAGCAGCTCATCCACGGTGGATCCCTCCTTTCTGTCGGTACGTCTGCAAGGCGTCCAAAATAGCCGGTGTCAGGCACAAAAGGCCGTACACCACGAAAAAGCTGACACGCAGCGGCGTGATCGCCGCCACGGACAGCGCCGGATAATACTGAAACGACAGTCCCCCCGCCAGGGCGCCGCCCAGCAGGTACACGCTGCACAGCGCCAGCCACGCCGTCACCGCCCTGTCCCGCTCATCGAAGCGGTAGAGGGCAAAGGACGTGCGGCCTTTCAGCCCATAGCCGCGGCAGCGCATACTGTCCGCCGTGGTGATGGCGCTCTCCAGGCTCCACGTCACCACGATGGAGAACACCCGCAGCGCCTCTTTTACCCGATGGAGGGGGCTGCCGGTGGCCGTATCCCGCCCCATGTGGCGCTGGGCGCGGGCGGTCTCCCGAAACCGGCGGAGAAAGGCGGGGACGAACCGCAGCGTCATACTCAGCAGCAGCGAAAGAGAGGGGATGATGCGCCCGAAGAGGTAGATGGTCTTGTCCGACGTCATCACCGCCGTGACACACTGAAACCACAGCACCACCGCCGCCAGCATCACCGCCGCCGCCAGACCGTAGAGGATGCTCTCCAGCGTCAACGGGTTGCCGGAGGGCAGGTACGCCAAGACGGTGACGCCCTGATGGGTGAAGGCGGGGTTGATGAGCGCCGTCAGCACCGCCGTAGGCACCAGCCACGCGGCGCTTTTCCCCAGCGAGCGGGTGCCTTTCAGCCGCGCCGTGTACCACGCCGCCCCGATGAGGGACAGCAGCAGACACGCCGGATGCATCAGCACCATGGTGCAGACGATGACCAGCACGAAATAACCAAAGCTTACCGCCGGATGGCAATGCTGCATCACGTCAAGCATACCGTCCCCTCCTTCCAAAAAGTTCGTAACCAATATATTATACCCAACGAAAAGAGGGCTGTCAATCCTGCCCAAACGCAAACAGGCACCGCCGTGGGGCGATGCCTGTCTTGTTTACAGCACCATGATGAGCGTGCCCGCCGTGATGAGGAGGCAGCCCACCAGCGACTTGGGGGTAAACTGCTCGTGGAGGAACACAAAGGCCAGCACCAGCGTGATGACCACGCTGAGCTTGTCGATGGGCACCACCTTGGAGGCTTCTCCCAATTGCAGCGCCCGATAGTAGCACAGCCAGGAAGCACCGGTGGCCAGTCCCGACAGGATGAGAAACAGCCAGCTTTTCCGGCTGATGGCACCGATACCGCCCTCGGCTCCGGTGAGGAACACCATGCCCCACGCCATGGCCAGCACCACCACGGTGCGGATGGCGGTGGCCAGATTGGAGTTGACGCCCTCGATGCCCACCTTGGCCAGTATGGACGTCAGCGCCGCAAACACGGCGGACAGCAGCGCAAACACGAACCACATACGAAACACCTCTGTCGTTTTTTTATTTTCTCCAGCGTAGCACACTTTATGCTGTATTGCAATGGCTGGCGGCGCAGGCGGAAAAATTTCACATTCCGCTGAAACGGTGCAAAACGGCGGTTTGGAAAATCGCCCGAAATTTGACTGTCATGGTTTCGGCTGCGGCGGCGCAAAGTAACGCTGTCGCGCGGCAAACATCACAACAAAATAGGGGTGAGAGGCTTGCATGAAACGAGAACGACTTCGGCACCGCGCCGCTGGGCGTGGCTGCTGGCGCTGGTATTCGCCGTCTCCCTGTGCTGCCAGCCCGTATGGGCGACCTCACGGGAGCGCACCGTGATTCCGCTGGGCAAGGCGGTGGGCATCAAGCTGTTCGCCGACGGCGTACTGGTGGTGGGACTGGCAGAGGGCAGCGACTGTCCCGCCCGCCGGTGCGGACTGAAAACAGGCGACATCATCACCGCCATCAACGGCACCCACATCACCTCCACGGAGCAGGTGCAGCAGCTTTTGCAGGAGGGCGGCGAGACCGTCACGCTGTCCGTCCACCGTGACGGCAAGGCGCTGACCTGTACCGCCCACATGGACGACGAGGACACGCGGCAGCTGGGCGCGTGGATACGGGACAGTATGGCCGGTATCGGCACGCTGACCTACTACGACCCCGCTACCGGCCAATACGGTGCGCTGGGACACGGCATCACCGACGTGGACACCGCCCAGCTCATGCCCCTCCAATCCGGCTCCATCATGGAGACCACGGTGAAGGCGGTGAAGAAGGGCGTGAAGGGCGAAGCGGGCGAACTGAAGGGCGACTTCTCCCGCCAGCGTGACGTGGGCAGCGTCACCGTCAACAGCGACGGCGGCATTTTCGGCACCGTGGCGGACGTGACCTATCTGGGCGGCGGTAAGCCGGTGCCTGTGGCAGCGCCCCATCAGGTGAAAACCGGCAGCGCCACCATTCTCTCCACGGTGGCCGGCGGCGAGACGGAGGAATACACGGTGGACATCCTCCGCGTCTACGGTGACGGCGCGGCCACGCGGAACCTGCTGCTGCGTGTCACCGACCAGCGGCTGCTGGACATCACCGGCGGCATCGTGCAGGGCATGAGCGGCAGTCCCATTTTGCAGAACGGCCGCATCGTGGGCGCGGTGACTCATGTGCTGCTGAACGACCCCACCCGTGGCTACGGCATCTTCATCGAGAATATGCTGTCCATGGCGGGGTAGACCAAAGGCAGGAGCGCCCCGCGCTCCTGCCTTTTTCGTCACTTATTCACGGCGGGATTATCCGTCCTGTTCAGGAGATAGTCCACCGACACCTTGTAAAAATCGGCGATTTTGATCAGCGTGGCGGTGGGAATGTCGATGTCGCCCCGCTCATAGTTGCTGTAAACCCGCTGGCTGCATGAAAGAAGCTGTCCCATTTCCTGCTGCGTCAGATCCTGATCCTCCCGCAGATCCCGAATGCGGGGATAATGTGGCATCGCTGTTCACCGCCCTCCCTTGTTCTGTAAATAATTATATACGGAAACAACTTTGCCATTGACTTTTAGCGAAATATTCGCTAAAATATAGTGAACAGGGGTGAAGGACTCCGCCGGAACGTGACTACGATTTCCGGACGGGGGCAAACTAAATACCGGAGGCGTGTGCCTCCGGTATTTTGTTTTGAAAGGGGAAACCAGTATGTCCTCTATCCTCATCAAGGACACCACGAGGGCGCAGCGGGAGGAGATCGTGCGGCGGTCGCTGAGCGTCTGCGGCTCGCCCTGTGACGGCTGCAATGGCTGCGGCAACAGTGGCGGCGGGCGGGTGGAGACCATCTACCAGCCCTATATCGACGGCGAAAAGGAGCTGTGGGAGATCAACGCCGCCTATGCCGACAGCCGCAAGCTCATCCGGTAGCAGCAAAAGAGGGACGCAACAGCGTCCCTCTTTCTGTTCACTTCTGCTCCTGCTCGTAGGCCTGCCGCACGGCGATGGCCAACTGGTCGGCACAGGAGGTGGGGCGGGGGCCGCAGGTGTTGCCCCGCAGCATCGTCTCGATCTGCTCCACCGTCATGCCGTCCACCAGCTTGCTGACGGCCTTCAGATTGCCGTCGCAGCCGCCGTGGAAGCGGACATCCCGCACGCGGTCGCCGTCGAGACGGAAGTCGATCTGACTGGAACAGGTATACTGGGTCTTGTAGGTGTGATTCATGTCGTTTGCTCCTTCGGTATAAATTGATAAGATACCGGCTTGTCGCCGTCAAAGGTCACCTGATAGCCGGTGCCTGGCTGTAAAAGGTAGTCGTACCGCGTGCCGCCGAACCAGTGCATCATCAGCCCCGACGTGACACCGCCGTGGATGACGCACACCGCGTCCTCCCCTGCCGCGATCACCGGCAGGATGGCCTCTAAATTCCGCGCCAGCACCTGCGGGGCGCTCTCACCGCCGGGGCAGACGTTGTGTTCGCTGTCCTCCGCCCACTGGCGGAAAGCGGGGTCGTTTTCCAGATCGCCGGTGTAGGGACGCATCTCGAACACGCCGAAATCCATCTCCTTCAGCCCCGCCAGCTTCGTGTGGGGCACGTCGCCGTAGAGGGCGTGGAGCGTCTGCTCCGTGCGGAGAAGGCCGCTGGTGTAGTAGCTCTTGCCCGTGGGATAGACGCCGGTTTTCGCCCGCGCCGCCAGCGCTTCCAGCGAATCCGGCAGCACGGGGATGTCCGCCGCGCCGTAGTACAGGTCGTTGCGGCTGCCCTCGGTATCGCCGTGGCGCAGCATGGTCAGTTTCATTTCAATTCCTCCGTCAGTCCGCAGAATACCCGCGTCACCCGTCGGGCGCGGTGGCTCATCTGCTGCAATAGTACACCGTGGCGCTCCCGCCACGCTCGCTCCCCGCCGTCCATGGGGACGATGCCGCCGTTGACCTCGCGGCAGATCACCACCGCGTTTTCAAACAGGGGCAGATACGGTGTCACGTCCTCGCGGCGGCTCAGCGCCTCCAGATGGGTGTAGCACTTTTTACCCGCCGTCGGCGCTTGCTGCGCCAGGTCGCACACGTCCGCCATGGTCAGCTCGTATTCCCGCAGCGCCCATGTCAGTTTGCCCTGAAATGCGCCGCCTATGACCAAGTCCATACCGTTACCTCCCTATCGCCAGCGTCACCACGCCGAACAGCTCCGCCACCGTCAGTGCAAAGCCGGACACGTCGCCGGACATACCGCCTAACTGCTTGCATCCATACCACGCCGCCAGCCAGTAGGCCGCCGCCGTCACAAGGGGTGCAAAGCTGCCCAGCCACAGCCCCATGGCCGTCACCGCCGCCAGCACCACGGCGGCAAACACCACCGGTGCGCCGCCACGCCGCATCTCCACATACTGGCTGGTGTGGATGGGCGGCAGCGTCAGCACCGCCAGCGCGCCGCAGGCGCGGGAACCTACCGGCACCAGCACCAGCGCCCACAGGGGCACCGTTTCCGCGCTTAAAAAGGCGCTCCACTGTCCCAGCGCCAGCAGCACCATGCCGATGACGGCAAAGGCGCCGCAGTGAGAGTCCTTCAATATCTTCTGCCGTGTGGCGAGATCGCGGCGGCTCAGCACCGCGTCACACACGTCCATGAAGCCGTCCAGATGGAGAAAGCCGGTGGTCAGCCACGGCACTGCCGCCAGCAGCGCCGCACTCAGCGGCTGGGGCAGATACCCGCCCACAAGGGCACACAGCGCCCACACACCGCCGACCACCACGCCCACCAGCGGCAGACACGCCAGCATTTTCCGCCGCGCACTCTCCCGCCATATCTTCTTCGGGCAGGGGATGGCCAAAAACATCCCCCACGCCATGAAAAAGCCGTATACCCAATCAGACACGGGGCAGCTCCCCCTTCCACAGACGGGGCAGACCCGCCGCCATTTCACACACCACGTCAAATTCCTCCGCCAGTCCGCGGCACACCTCCGCCAGTTGGCGGACGTAGGTGGCCGTCCAGTCCTCGTACACCTCGCCGCCCCGCCATATATCGTCGCAGACGGCGATAAAGTGAGCGCTGTGGCGGCTGATGGCCGTCAATTCCGCCAGCACCCGCGCTCCTGCACTCTCGTCCGGCAGACGGTGGGGCGGGAACATCTGCTCCGAGAGACAGGCCGTTACGCTGTCGAACAGCACCGTACCGGCGGGATCCACCTCGCCTAAGCTCTCCGGCAGGGAGAAGCTGCGCTCCACGGTGATGAAGCCCATCCCCGCCCGATCCGCCACATGGCGGCGGATACGCTCCACGTCCTCGCTGTCGCGGGGGGTCATCGTCGCCCAGTAGTAGCGGGGCTTGTCGCCGGAGAGGGCGGCGGCCAGACGCTGGGCGGTGGAGCTTTTGCCGCTCTTACCGCCGCCGATGAGCAGAATTTTCATGTGCCCTCCACCGTAAAGGCGTCTACCGCCCGAATTTCGTCCAGATAGTCGTCCTCAATGGCTGCCTCCTCGAAGGTCGCCATGTGCGCCATGACGCCGCAGGCGCCCTCCAGCACACGGAACAGCAGCGGACAGCCGCTGCCCTCCCCCAGCCGCATCCCAAGGCGCAGACAGGGGCTCATGCCCAGCTCCGCCGCCGCACGGCGGTAGCCCGGCTCATAGGAGTCGTGGGAGAGGAAGATATAGTCCCCGACGGCGGGACACAGCCGCACGGCGCACAACGCCGCCACAGCGGAGATCAGCCCATCCGCCACGGCGGGCAGACGCTCATGGCCGCAGCCCAAGAAAGCGCCGGTCATGGCGGCGATATCCAGTCCGCCTACGGCGGAAAGCACGTCGATGACGTCGCCGCTGTCGATACTACGGCGGGTAAGGGCGCGGCGCAGCACCGCCTTCTTCCGCCGGAAGCCCTCGTCGGTCAGGCCGCCGCCGCGACCTGTCACCGTCTCTACGTCGTCGCCGGTAAGGGCGGCCAGCACGGCGGCGGAGGTGGTGGTGTTGCCGATGCCCATTTCGCCGATGCCCAGCGCCGTCACGCTGTCCTTCTTCGCCTGCTGCGCCTGTTCCATACCTGCTGCCAGTGCGGAAAGCACCTCGCTTCGCGTCATGGCGTCCTCGATGGCAATATTGCCGGTGGTGCGGCGCACCACCCGATCGACGATACCGGCGCAGCGGGGATCGGCGGCCATGCCCACGTCCACCACCGTCACCTCGTCGCCGAAGGCGGCGGCAAGGGACGACATTCCGGTGACGTGCCGCGTCATGTTCACCGCCTGCTGCCGTGTGACGGTGCGGGGTGCGCAGGAAACGCCCTCGTCCACCACGCCGTTGTCGGCGGCGAACACCACCACGCGGCACTTGTCCATGGCGGGGCAGATTTCGCCGGTGATGCCCGCCAGACGGATGGACATATTTTCCAGCTCGCCCAGGCTTTTCGGGGGCTTGGCCAGCGCCGATTGACGGCGCTCCGCCGCGTCCATCACCGCCCTGTCGGCAGGGGCGATGGCGGCGATATATTCGTTCAGTTCGTGTTCCGTCATGTTGGTTCCTCGATGTACCCTCTCTCCGCCAACCAGCGGAGGGACGGCAGACAGTCCTGATTTTCAATGGTCAGCGTGGCCTCCGGTGCGGCGGCCATGATGGTCTCCAGCACCGTCTCCATGGGGATCACGCCCTGTCCCAGCGGTTGGTGCAAGTCCTCCACGCCGTCGTTGTTGTGGAGGTGGACGTGGCGCAGGTACGGCGCCATAGGCGTCACCCACTCCACCGGTGGCAGCGTGCTGACGCAGGTATTGCCGTGTCCCACGTCGAGACACAGCCCCAGCCGTGGGTCATCCACCTGAGAGACGATGGCCACCAGCGTCTCCGGCGTAGGCTCCATCACGTTTTCCAGCGCCAGCGTGAAGTCCGGCGGCAGCTTTTCCAGCAGTTCCCGCCAAAAGGGCACCGACTGGCTGACGTACCACTCCGGAAAGTACACCCGCGGGATGAACCCGCCGTGGCACACCATGCGGCGGATGCCCAGCGAAATGGCCGTCTCCGCCGCCTGCAAAAGCCGCTGCTGCGCCACCTGACGCGCCAGCGGGTCGATGGCGCAGGGGATAAGCTCTGCAAAGGGGGCGTGGCACCACAAGCGGTCAAAATCCGCCGTCTCCCGCCGGACACGGTAAACGGCCTGTTCATCGTCCAGCACCGGTGCATAGGAAAAGGCGGTGACCTCATAGCCCACACGCCACTGACGCGCCAGCGAAGCGGCGCATCTGTCCATGCCGGAGAGGTAGAGCCGTGTTCCCAACTGCCTTGCCATGAAGGTGCCTCCTTTTGTCATACTGTGGGGCATTATAGCACACTTCGGCGCAAAATAAAAGCCCCGTTCTCACGAACAGGGCAAAGGAGAGACGTGGACACCATAAAGCGGAGCACTGAAGCGTACTCCGCGGATTATGGCAGGAAGAGTAGATGAAAAAGTTCTTGTTTCTTGCAAGTATAGAGTACAACAGGCATATTAAGAAAGTTCACATATAAATATTAAAAAAGTATGAAAACTTCCGTGTCTGCCGGATTTTTGCGCTATTTGTCCCTCAGTTTGCGGAAAAATTCGCCCAGCACCGTGCGGCACTCCTCACCGCACACGCCCCCAATGAGCTGGGGATGGTGGGGGAAGTTCTCCATGAACAGGTTCAGCACGCCGCCGCACCCTCCCATGGCTTCGTCCCGTGCGCCGTAGATCACCCGCCGGACGCGGCCATTGATGATAGCACCGGCGCACATGGGGCATGGCTCCAGCGTCACATACAGGTCGCAGTCCTCCAGCCGCCATGAGCCAAGGTGCCTATTGGCCGCCGCCATAGCCTCCATCTCCGCATGGGACGCCACCGACTGCTTCTCCTCCCGCCGGTTCCGCCCCTCGCCGATAATTTGGCCGTCCTTGACGATGACGCAGCCCACCGGCACCTCGCCTGCTGCCGCCGCTTCTGCGGCCAGCTCCAGCGCCCGTTTCATGTAATATTCCTGTTCCATTGCCGTCCTCTTTTCTCCTGTTTTGTCGAAGGCCGCCGGCGGGGATTAACGGCGGTCATATTTGTCTACACTACCCGTACACTATACTGACAGGGAGGAATCACCATGGCCAAACGACCCAATGCCGACCCTATCCTGCTGGAATTACAGCGGGAGCTGCAAACCACCCAGCAATCGCTGAAGGACGCCTACCTCCGCTTCGACTGCGCCTGTGACAGCGACTTGGTGGAGGCCTGCATCTATGAGATCAACGCGCTGAAAGCTCGCTCCAACTATATCCTGCGGCGCATCAAAGCCCGCAGCGGCGAGAAGGTATCTTCCGCCGTACCCCACGCCGTTCCGGTGGTGAAAGTACCGGAAACGGAGGAGGACTGTGTCGCCGCCGCCAACATGAAGGGAGGCCCCGTATGTCCCTCGTAGAAAAAAGCGTGCTGGCGCTGGTGCTGCTGTTTTTGGCAGCATCCTGCGCCGTGCTGCTGCGAAAGCCCCTCAAATTGGTGCTGCGTCTGGCGGTGAACAGCGCGGTGGGGTTGGGGGCGCTGTGGCTGCTGAACGCCACCGCCCACCTCACCGGCGT
>CAZTHY010000017.1:0-12664 GCA_964613205.1 uncultured Oscillospiraceae bacterium | reverse complement strand
CATGGCCAAGCTGATCGGCTGGGGTCAGGGCGGTGTGGATCCCAAGATCATGGGCGTCGGCCCCGTGGTGGCCTGCCGCAACGCTATGGCCAAGGCCGGTGTCACCATCGACGACATCGATCTGGTGGAGGCCAACGAGGCGTTCGCCGCTCAGTCCATCGCCGTGGCGCGTGAGCTGCACTTCGATATGAGCAAGGTCAACGTCAACGGCGGCGCTATCGCGCTGGGTCACCCCGTGGGCGCTTCCGGTGCGCGTATCATCGTCACCCTGCTGCATGAGATGCAGCGTCGTCCCGAGGCCAAGAAGGGTCTGGCTACCCTGTGCATCGGCGGCGGCATGGGCACCGCAGTGGTGTTCGAGAAGTGCTGAACTAAGCCAACTTAATAAAGAGACCGCCTTCGGGCGGTCTCTTTTTGCATGGCGCGGCTTTCCTCGTCGAACGAAAGCTTTTTGATTGCGGGTTGTTTTTCGCCGCCGGTGCTGGTATAATGGCACCAAATGCGGAGAAGGCGGTGATGCGGGATGATATATGCGGCCATGGCGCTGGCGGCGCTGATCGGCGGCATCATACAGCCCCTGACGGGCTTCGGCTCGGCGGTGGTGCTGATGGTGGCGGCCAGCGCGTTCTGTGACATCACCGTAGCGCCTACGCTGGTGGCGCTGATCTGCGCCGCCCAGTCCGGCACCATGTACTACCAGCGGCGGAAAAACGTGTCGCTGGGACAGGTGGCGCTGCCCATCGCCGTCTATACGGTGTGCAGTCTCATCGTCATCAACCTGCTGGGGAATCTGAATTTGCAGACGCTCCATGTGGCCTTCGGCCTCTTTTTGGTGGCGCTGGCGGTGTACTTCCTGTTCTTCGCCCAGCGGGTGAAGCTGTCGCCGTCGCCGGCGGCAGGGCTGGCGTGCAGCGCCTTTTCCGGCTGCTGCGCCGGTGCATTCACCATCGGCGGGCCCATGATGGCGCTGTACTTCGTGGCCATCATGCCGGACAAGGAGACGTATGTGGCCAATATGCAGTTCATGTTCCTTGTCACCAACGTCATCAACGTGGCCATGCGGCTAGCAAGGGGCTATTTCTCCGCCGTGCTGCTGCCGGTGGCGCTGGTGGGCATGGTGTGCGTGCTGGTGGGGATGTGGATCGGCGACCGGCTCAGCCGCCGCATGAGCGGCGATGTGGCGCGGCAGGTGGTGTACATCGGCGTGGGCATCAGCGGGCTGGTGACCACCATACAGCAGCTTATATGAGAAAACAGACCGCCTTTCGGCGGTCTGTTCAGCATTTATTCGTTGGTGTAGTTGTCGAAGTAGCCCTGAATGTACACGATGGGCGTGCCCTTGTCGCCGCTGCCGGAGGTCAGGTCGCACAGGGAGCCGATCAGGTCAGTGAGGTTGCGGGGCGTGGTGCCCTCGGACACCATGTTGCCCACCAGACTGACCTTCGCGTCCTTGGCCTTGATCTTCTCGGAGATGGCCTTTTGCAGTGCCTCGCCGGTGAGATCAGCGAACTCCTTGTCCGCCAGATACTTCAGCTTCAGCTCGTTGGGGGTGCCGATGAGACCGGAGGTGTAGCCCGGGGCGACCACAGGGTCGGCCAGCTCCCAGATCTTGCCGGCGGGATCCTTGAACGCGCCGTCGCCGTAGACCATGGCCTCCACCCGCTTGCCGGTGGCCTCGCTCATGCGCTGGCTGATGGCGTCCGCCACCTCCTGCGCGTCGCGGGGAAACAGCTTCACACGCTCCTCGTCGGCCTTGTTGCTGCCCAGCAGACCGTACTGGGGGTTGTAGCCGCTGCCGTCCACAGGGGCGGTCAGCAGGTCGTCCAGACCCAGCACCACGCGGCCACCGGCGGCGGTCAGCAGACGCTTGCTGCGCTTGCGGGTGTGGATGTCGCAGCAGATGACGGTGTCGGTGTAGTCCAGCACCGCCTGCACGCGGTTGGCAAAGACGATCTCCGCCTCGGCGCCGGCGTCCTCGATGATGGACTTGTAGTAGGCCACATAGTCCACGCCGGTAAAGGGATGCACCACCTCGCCGAAAGCGGCGCGGAACTGCTCCAGATTCAGCACGTCGTGCCAGGGGTCGATGCCCGCCTCGTCCAGTTGGTCGAGGGACACCAGATGGTTGCCCACCTCGTCGGCGGGATAGCTCAGCACCAGCACCACCTTCTTCACGCCCATGGCGATGCTGCGCAGCAGCAGGGAGAAGCGGTTGCGGCTGAGGATGGGAAAGGTGACACCCACAGTCTCGCCGCCGGTCTTGGCGGTGACGTCCTTGGCGATCTGCTGGCAGGTGGCATAGTTGCCCTGGCAGCGTGCCACCACCGACTCGGTCACGGCCACCACGTCGCCGTCGCGGGCGGCAATGTC
The DNA here is from genome assembly GCA_964613205.1 of uncultured Oscillospiraceae bacterium. Lineage (GTDB taxonomy): Bacteria > Bacillota > Clostridia > Oscillospirales > Oscillospiraceae > Vescimonas. The sequence continues at coordinate 10,294 of CAZTHY010000017.1, read as the reverse complement.
GTTCTCCCGCAGGGCGGTGAGGACGGTTTCGGCGGTAGCGGCGACCACGTCGTCGCCTTCACGGAAAATGGGGGCTCGTACACCCCGTACAACGGTACCTAACGTTCTGCTCATAGTGAAAACCCCCATGAAAATAGTCTGCGGAAAAATCCCCGCGACTATATAGTATATCACACTTTCCTCATAAGTAAAATAGGGAAATCTAATATCCGCGTTTACTTCTGCTAATGAAACGGCAGCTGTAAAAAGAAAATCGCCGCTTGCAGAAATTTCTCTTGCAATTTCCAGAGAAACGTGTATAATAGTAGGGCAGCCCCACGAGGACTGGAAAATGAACGATAAGGGCTTGTAGCTCAGCTGGGAGCCCGAAGCAGACATACCGCAACCACAACAATCGCATACATGGGCTTGTAGCTCAGCTGGGAGCCCGAAGCAGACATACCGCAACCAGGAAATTGCATATATGGGCTTGTAGCTCAGCTGGGAGAGCGTTCGGTTCGCATCCGAGAGGTCGAGGGTTCGAATCCCTTCAGGTCCACCAAAGATCCGCAAATCATCTCGATTTGCGGATCTTTTATAACCTTTTCTGAAAATGAATTTTGTGCGATACTGCGTACTTTTGGAGTGGGCTCTCAAAAGTTGCGAACCATTCGCTGTTCTTTCGACAACTCTCGCATCTTCAAGAGGGATAAAAATAATATAAAATCAGGCGCCGGTTTGTTGGTTTCGTAAAGCCATCAAGCCGGCGCTTTTTGCTTTTCAAATCAGAATCAAGGAGGAATGCAAATGGACGATCAAAAGAAGATAGTGCAGCGGCAATTCTTAGAAGATGCCTTATACAGCCTGCAACGAGCGGGATTTGAAGCGGTGCTGGTGGAGGGAGAGGAAAAACTGCTGGTCAGTCGGAAGAGCGTATATCTCTGCCGTGTGAACGGCGAGGGAACTGTCTTCTACAGGCAGGAGATTATAGACGCGCTGGGCGCACAGGCGGAACTGGATCGAGTGATGGAGGTTGTCAACGATACCGGCGAATACATGACGATGTTGGCGTATGCGTCACCGCTGAAAGCACAGGGACTGACCGGTGATTACCGCATTTTGGCCGACTTCGGCGGCGCGGTGCTGGCGGCGCACCCCACCGGGCAGGGAGTGAAATTCGTCACATGGGCATGGGACTTCGACCACAAAGGCGTTTGCTACGGTCATTACCACGAGTCAGAGTACCGCGCCGCAAAGCGCGACTTTGCTATTCGCTCCGGCTTAATATCAAGAGATCTGATTTTCAGTGACGCGCAGCTCATCGAGATATACCGCTGCTGCGCCGACACAATAGAGGGGAGCTACGATATAAGCGAAGCACAGAGTGATATCATCCTCGGTGTACAAGAGCAGATCGAGTGTTGCCTGCCGGATATCGGAGAGCGGATACGGGAGCAGGTAAGGGAACAAACCATATGAGCGGCGTTGAGCGATCAGCGCCGCTTTTGCCATTTCGGAGGAAACTATGAAAAACGAATTTCAGAGGCGCATCTCGCCTTTGTTTGCGCCGACACAGCCGATCACGGAGGAGAGACCTGTCTGTCGCCGCAGCAAACGGTGCAGAGACTGTCCCTATCCGCGCCACGGCATCGTCTGTTGGCACCGGGACGGAACGTGTTTGAGAACGGACATGGAAAAAATCGAAGGGAGAACACAGCATGATGATCAGAGCGGAAATCAGTAACACCAATTACCTTGAGTACGGCGTGGCCACCATCCCGTTTCCCATCCCGCGGATAGAGTATGACCATTGTATGGAGCTGCTGGAAGCGCTGCATATCGGTGACGCGGTCATGGCCGATTGCAAGGTCATTTCTATCGACAGCTATTACACCGTCCTGAAGCGAATGGAGATGCAGACGGTAAATGTGGACGAGATGGACTATCTGGCAAAGCGGTTGGAAAGCTTCGACGTTGGCGAGGCGGCGCAGTTTCAGGCTATGGCGGAGAAGCTGGATCTTGCCGACATGAAGAGCCTTATCAACCTGACCTTCTGCTGCCAGCAGACAACGGTCATCACGGACTTTTCCGATTTGAACAGGGTCGGACGCGAACACTATATGAACCTGCACGGCGGAAGCGCTTTGACAGAAGAACTGGAGAAACTGGACGGTGACGCCCTCGTCAGAGATCTCGTCGACAGCGGCAGCGGAGTGGTTACGCCCTACGGCGTGGTCTATGACAACGGCATGGAGCTGGAGCAGGTCTACGATGGGCGGCACTTCCCCTGCTATTACTATGAACCGGCGCTTCTGACGCTGACGCTGTGTGAACGCTCTGCACCGGCAGATACCGAGGCTGCCACATGGCTGTTTCTGCCTATGGCGCGAACACAGCTCGACCGAGCCATCTTTCGCGCCGGTATCACGCCGGAGGACAGGGAATACCGTTTTCAGGAGAGTCGGTTTCCCGACGAGCTGGATGCAGCGCTGCAATTTGAGACGGAGGACGTATACGATCTGAACGCGCTGTGCGAAGCGTGTACGAAGTTAGGCGATGCAGACTTTGCCAAGCTGGGCGCAGTTTGTCAGTTGACGCAGCCAGAGAATGCACGGGCGCTGCGGCAGCTTGCGGAGAACCTTGACCTGTTTTGCTTCACGCCGAACGTTCATACACCGGAGGAATTGGGCAGGTACATGATTCGGGAGTCCGGCCATTTTGACTATGACCCGGAATTGGACGAGTTCTACAACTACGATGATTACGGTGTCACCAAAATGCTGTCGGAGGACGGCGTGTTTACCGACCACGGTTACGTCGCCTACCACGGCGCGATGACGCTGGACGAGCTGATGCGGGATGATCCGGCAGAAACATACCGGCAGGAGATGGGAGGTCTATCGTGAGCGGTCTTTTTCCTTGTGCCAGAGCACCTCCCTGTTTTCTTTGCCGTGCCGTACTTCTTTTCGTTGACTTATGGCGGATGGTGTGGTAGTTGTTTGTGCTACCAAGAGAAAGGAGAATGGCACAAATGAAAAAGATCACACTATTGCTGCTGAGCGCCCTGCTGCTCCTCACTGCCTGCGGGCGGGAGGATGCACCGACAGTGCAAACACCAGAGTCGGTCACACAGCAAGAGCAGGATACCCCAACGACGACCCCTGCGGTTCCGGAAGTAACAGAAACCACACCTGCACCGTCGATCACCCTTGCGGAAACTCCCGACATATCCCAAACTTCTCCCCCAACCCCCAAAACGCCGCAGGAGACGGAGCCAGTCAGCTCTGTTTCTGAGCCGACTTCCGAATCGGTACCTGTCCTTGCACCGGTCGAAAGCGCTCCGCAGGAACCGGCGGTGCCGGAACCTATTCCTGCTCCCGAACCGGAACCGGTATGGGAACCGGTACCTGTTGTCAGCGGTGACATCTACTCCGCCGCCGAGGCGGCGCAGGCGGGTGACGAGTACGCACGGGCGCAGTACGGCGTGACCATCGACACATCCATGACCGCCGAAAGCGCCAGTTACTTCCCCGGGACGGCGGACAGTGTGGCTTGGTTGACATCCAACGGCGGACAGGCGGCGCTGAATGGCGCGGCGCGGGGCAACGTGGACGCCACCTTCGCCGCCCTCGCCGCCATGGACGGCGCGGAGACCGTCAGTATCTACGCCCGCTTCCACTGCACCGTCCGCTACAACGCAGCATCCGACGAGTACATCGTGGTGGTGCTGTACGGTTAAAAAACATACTCCAACGAAAGGCAGCGCCATGCGCTGCCTTTTCTGTTGGAGGGAAAGGAACTCACATGAACAAACTTATCCCCAAGCTGCTGGCGGCGGCCTGTCTGCTGGCGGCGGTTGTGGGCTTAAACGTTACCGCCGCCTATGCGGAGACAGTTACCGGCGTCGTCAGCAGCGGCAACGAGTACCGCTACCACGAGGACAAGACGCCGGTGGCGCAGTGGGGGCCGTATACCAGCAACAAGCTGAAATACTTCACCTTTGACGACACCGGCGAGACGGTGCCGGCCTACTGCATGGAGCCGGAGGTGCGCTCCGCCAGCGGCGATCTGCAATATTCGTCCACGTCGTGGAGCGATCTGACCTGGAACCAGCGCTACGCCGTAACGCTGGCCATGGCCTACGGTTACGGCGGCAACTACGCTTTCAGCGGCATTCATCCCGACTGCGCCCAGCTGGCCACACAGGCGGTGGTGTGGGAGTTCGTCTGCGGCTACCGCGGCACGACCTACCCCTACACGCTGTATGACACCACCTGCGCCGACCTGTTTCACTACGCCGGCGAGGGCGTGCAGGAGGCGTACAACATCCTCATTGGCCGCATCCGGCAGCACGGTATCATCCCCAGCTTTTCCGTGCGATACCGGAACCAGTTGAGTGCCGCCAACGCCATCCGACTGACGTGGAACGGCAGTCAGTACGTCGGTACGGCCACAGATGCTAACGGCGTGTTATCACAGTACGCCTTCCGCACCAACATCAGCGGCGTCACCATCAGCCAGCGGCGGAACGTGCTGACCGTGACGGCTACGAAGGCCGCTGCGGCGCAGCTCAACGGCTACGTCAGCAGCGATTACGGCTATTCGCTGGACGTGGCAGGCACGGAGTCGGTGCTGCTGGAACCCAGCAACGGCAGCAGCTATCAGGCTTGTGCCGCGCTGACCAGCTTGCCCGACCCGGTGTGGGCGTACATCCACCTTGCGGTGAATCTGGTGCCGGACACCGGCAGCCTCACCATCCAAAAGACCGACGCCGATACCGGTGCGGCACTATCCGGCGTGACGTATCGGCTGTTCAACGCCGACGGCAGCAAGGTGAAGGACGTGACCACTGGCACCGACGGCAAGGCGGTGTTCTCTGACCTCCTGCCGGGCAGCTACGGCTATCAGGAGATCACCGCGCCGGAGGGCTATGTGGTGGATGAGACGCGATATGAATTCAGCCTGACAAGCGAGAATCTCAACATCAAAGTCACCCGTGAGAACACCTTTGCCAAGGGCAGTGTGACCATTCAAAAGGTGGACGCCACCGGCGTACCTCTCGCCGGCGCAGAACTGTTGCTGGAGACGTCAGCAGATGGACAGGCTTGGACAGAGATCGGTAAGGCCTCCACCGGTGCAGACGGTATCGTCAAGTGGGATGACCTCAAGCTGGGTGTGCAGTATCGAGTCACTGAGATGAAAGCCCCCGCTGGCTATACCCTCCTGACCGAGCCGGTGACGCTGGGGACGCTGACGGCGGACAGTCCCGATATCACCGTCACCGCCTATAATAACGCCAACTTCGCCATGCCTTTCACCGGCGGCCACGGCTTCATTGCACCCGTTCTTTTTGCAGCGCTCATGCTCGGCGTGGGTGCTTATTTTTGCAAAAAATCAGCCCGCCGAAAAACGGCAGGCTGATGATTCAACTCTGAACTGCTTGTAGCTGCTGTTCGCAGAATTCGCACAGCACAGGGATATCCGTAACGGCAGTCTCCCAAATGATCTCGCGGCTCATGTTGCCATAGTTGTGGGCAACAAGATTCCGCATGGCCTTGATCGGTCCCCATTGGATCTGTTTCGTCGTCTCCAGCCGGTATGCATCGGAGAGCTTTCCACTCAGCTCCCCGATCTGCAAAATGCAGAAGGATACCGAGCGCTGGTAATCGGGGTCACTGTCGAACACCTCGAATGACGCACCATAGCGCTCTATGGTTTTGCGAATTTCAAGGCAGTAGTCGCGGATATGCGCCAGGCGCTGGGCATCAGGCGGCAACATAGAGATTCACCCTTTCTCTCAATACGGCATCGCGGAAGCGGCTGTCAGTTTCCATCTGCGGGCGCTGCTCCAGGGAGCTGACCGTAATAAGGTCGATGTGCTTGTGGAGCGCTTCCTCCAAATCACAGTAGACGGCAGAGAGCGACAAGAGACTCTTGATGCCTGTGCCGGAGGTATCGATCAGCAGGTCGATGTCGCTGTTTTCAGTGGCCGTTCCGCGGGCATAGGAGCCGAACAGGTAGACGGCCTTCAAACCGTATTTTTGCGCCACCGGCAAAACCAGCCGTGCAATCTGTTCCACGGAATACACCATCTGCAAGCACCTCCCTTGTCTTGATACTACCAGTATACCCGCAAACGGGGAAAAACTCAACCTAAAAAATGATAAATAAAGGAGAACAACACATGAAATCCATTCATCGCATCGTTGCGCTGCTGCTGGCGGCGCTTATGGCTGTTGGCCTGATGACCACGGCGTTTGCCGCGCCTACCATTGACAGCACCAAAAAAGCTTCTCTCAGCATCTACAAATACGACCTGACCTCCGCCACGGCGGACGGTGCGTGGGACACGGAATCCTACGTCTCCACCGGCCAGCATGACGACAGCGTCATTACCAAGCTGTCCAAGTACGCCATACAGGGCGTGGAGTTCACCTATTTGAAAGTGGCAGATGTGGCCACCCACAACGAGGACGGCAGTATCCACGTACTGTACGGCTTTGACAGTGGCAACACCGTGCTGACCACCATCGGCGCTGCCGCAGCGGATGCCCACAAGACTGCGGGCGGCAAGAGCTACTTCACCAGCGACGTGCTTACCAACAAGCTGGCCGCCGCCTTGACCGCCAACGCCACCGACGTGAAGAACGCGCTGGAATCCGCCGTCAAGAGCGGCACGGCCATGACCGAGACGGACACGGGCGGCCACACTTCTGCTGAAAACCTTGAGCAGGGGCTGTATCTGGTGGTGGAGACGAAAGTCCCCGAAAATGTCACTTCTACCTACAACCCCTTCTTCGTCAGCCTTCCCATGACCACCGTGGACGGCACAGGCTGGAACTATGATGTGACCGTCTATCCCAAGAACCAGACCGGCAACCCCACGCTGGACAAGACCGTACGTGAGAGCAAAAATTCTACCGGCAAGAACACCGGCAGCGTGACCGATATCGCAGACGGTTACGCCCATACCGCCACTGCGTCTATCGGTGACACCGTGGAGTATCAGATCATCTCCGCTCTGCCCACCATCACCTCCAAGGCCACCGGTTTGACCACCTACACCTTCGTGGACATGCTCAGCAAGGGCATTGCCTATGCCAAGAACGACGTGGTCATCGAGTTCTTCAAGGATGCCGCCTGTACCGAGAAGATCACCGCTTGGGATAAGGATTCCGGCAAGTTCGCAGTCAGCTACGACGATACCGCCAACACCATGACCATCTCCATGACCGAAAGCGGCCTTACGGAAATCAATGAAAGTGAAAGCGTCTATACCGGCAGTGTGAAGCGTGGCTACAGCGACTGCACCATGCGCATCACCTACGCCGCCACCCTGACCTCCGCCGCCACGCTGGGCGACACCGACAACCCCAACGAGGTGGAGCTGGCCTGGAAGCGCACCAACACGGAATACTTCGACACGCTCACCGACTGTTGCCACGTCTACAGCTACGGCATCGACGTGCTGAAGACCTTCTCCGACAACAAGGGCAACGTGCAGAATGTGAAGTTCCTACTGCACAACGATACCGATGATGTGTATGTGATCGCAGAGCAGAAGGAGGGCGTGTACTACGCCAAGGGCTTCGCTGCGAAACAGGCTGACGCAACGACCCTTATCCCCAACGCCAGCAGCCATGTGGTGGTAAAGGGCTTGGAGGACGACACCTACAGCCTGACTGAGACCGCCACCGACAAGGGCTACATTCTGCTGAAAGAGGACATCAAGCTCGTCATCAAGACCTCCGAAAACGGCGCTTGTGAGAACTGCGCCGCCAAGCTGCTGACGGCCAGCAGCACCGTCAATGGCGAGACTGTCACCATGACGGACGGCAACGCCATCGCGCCGCTGAGCGTGGTGAACAACCCCGGCTTTGACCTGCCCAAGACCGGCGGCTACGGCACGTGGATGTTCACCGTGGGCGGCGTTCTTCTGCTGGGTGCCGCCGCACTTATTGCGGTGAAGTCCCGCAAGCGTGACGAGCAGTGAAGCGCTGGCTGTTGGCGGCAGCTTGCGGCGTTGCGGCGCTGAGACTGCTGCTGTACCCATTGGCGGGAGAACTCCTGAGCGAAAAATACCATTCGGATATCGAAACCGCCTACACTGCCGCCATCGAGGGCGCGGACACCGCCGAACTGGAGCGGCAGCGGGAGGCGGCGCGGCAGTATAACGCGCTGCTGGCGGGCAGCATTTTAACGGGAGGGGCACTGTCCCCTCCCGTTGCCTATGAGGATTTGCTGACCCGCGGCGGCTCGATGGCCTACATCGACATCCCAAAAATCGGCGTATACCTGCCGGTGCAGCACGGCACAGATGCGCAGACGCTGGAGCGGGCGGTGGGGCACATCGTCGGCACGTCGCTGCCGGTGGGTGGCAGCAGCACCCATGCGGTGCTGTCCGCCCACAGCGGCATGGCCGGTGCGAAGCTGTTCTCCGACATCGACCAGCTTGCAGAGGGCGACACGTTTTACCTCCATGTGTTGGGCGAAACGCTGGCCTACGAAGTGGATAACATCGCCACGGTGCTGCCGGAGGACACCTCGCTGCTGCAAATCGAGGAAGGCAAAGACCTTGTGACGCTGGTGACCTGTACTCCCTTCGGCATCAACACCCACCGGCTGCTGGTGCGGGGACATCGTGTGCCGTACACGCCGGAGCAAGCCGCAGCGCCTGCCGAAACGCCGAAAGCAGCATCCTCGTGGATGCTGCACTACCTGTCGGGCTTGGCCATCGGCCTCGGCGCGGTGGCCGTGGCTGGCGGTGGCTACTATGTAATAAGGAGGACGCGCCATGCGTAAGAGAAATTTATGGCTGGCGGCGCTGCTGGCCGTGGCGGGCATCGGCCTGCTGCTGTGGCCGCTCGTGCACGGCAGCCGTTTGGAGAGCCAAAGCACACAGGCGGCGCAGACATTTCTCGCAGAACGGGAAGATGAACCGCAGTACCCCGAACTGCTGGCAGCATTGCAAGAGTACAACCGCCGCATTTTCACCGAGCAGCAATGCGATTTGACCAGTTTGGAAGCCTGTCAGGAGCCCGCCGCCGATCTGGCCGCCTACGGTATCGCAGACGAGGTGTTCGGCGTGCTGGAAATTCCGGCAATGGACTTGGAGCTGCCCGTCTATCTCGGAGCGTCCGACGAGCACCTCGCCCAAGGTGCGGCGGTACTGGGACAAACCTCGGCGCCCATCGGCGGCACGAACACCAACGCCGTCATCGCGGGACACCGCGGCTGGCAGGGCGCGGACTACTTTCGTCACATCGACCGGCTGCAAAAAGGCGACCGCGTGACCCTTACGAACCTGTGGGGAACACTGACCTACGAGGTGGCAGACACCGCCATCATCCAGCCCCATGAGGTGGAGAAGATAAAGCTCCAGTCAGGCCGCGATTTGCTGACGCTGCTGACCTGCCACCCCTACGCCAGCGGCGGCAAGCAGAGGTATGTGGTGTGGTGCAAGAGACTTGAGAATTAGGAGGAAACTATGAAAAAAGCAATTTGTATCATTCTGACTGCGGCTGCTGCCGCATTTTTTGCGTTCAAACGCGCTTGCCCCCGCGGCCGCAGGGAGGCGCAGTGATGAACATCTCGAAGGAATGGCTGGCATTTCTGCGTGAGCAGTATCCCGTAGGCAGCCGCGTGAAGCTGCGGGAGATGAAAGACGCCCATCACCCCGTTCCCTCCGGCACGATGGGCACACTGACCGCCATCGACGACATAGGGACATTCCATGTACGGTGGGACAACGGCCGGGGACTGGGGCTGGTGGTGGGCGAGGACAGCTTTACCGTTCTGCCGCCTGAGCCCACCACCATGAAGCTCTATATGCCCCTGACCGCCGACTTTTACGAAAAAAACGAGTGGGGTGATACGGAGGATACCCCTGCCGAGCTGACCGGCAAAGAGCTGCGTTCTTACGAGGGTGCGATCCTGAAAGCCCTGCGAAACAGCCGGATGCCGGAGGAAGCGGAGAGCGGCCTCATGCACTGGTACGACAAAGATGACGCTGTGCAGCGCAAGGTAAGATCGGTGGTCTTTACCGTGGAAGAACGGAGCAATAGGCTGTGGGGCGTGGCGGAGTGTAAGATCATCGGTACGCTGTCACCGGACGAACTTATTACGCTGAAGGACTATATCACCGGCCAGGCATCAGACGGCTGGGGCGAGGGGTTCGAGCAGCAGGAGATCAGCGTGGAGGGCGGCAACGAGCTGTACGTCCATCTGTGGAACAGCGAAAACTGGAGCCTCCAGACGGAGCAGGAACGGTTTTGCCCCCACATGGATAAGCTGCCGGAGTTGTGCTTTACACTGC
>CAZTHY010000016.1:0-13048 GCA_964613205.1 uncultured Oscillospiraceae bacterium | reverse complement strand
CGGGCGATCAGCGCCGCGCCGAAGGCACCCATCAGGCCGGAGATGTCGGGGCACACCGCATCGGCACCGGCCACCCGCTCGAAGGCGCGCAGCACGGCGCGGTTATAGAAGGTGCCGCCCTGCACCACGATGTGGTGACCCAGCTCGCGGGCATCGGCCAGCTTGATGACCTTGAACAGCGCGTTTTTGATGACCGAATAGGCAAGACCCGCCGAGATGTCGGACACCGCCGCGCCCTCCTTCTGCGCCTGCTTCACGTTGGAGTTCATGAACACGGTGCAGCGGGTGCCCAAGTCCACCGGCGCGGCGGCGAACAGGGCTTCGTGGGCGAAAGAGGGGGCGGTGTAGCCCAGCGAGACGGCGAAATTCTCGATAAAGGAGCCGCAGCCGGAGGAACAGGCTTCGTTCAGCAGCACCGTGTCCACGGAGTGGTGGCGCAGCTTGATGCACTTCATGTCCTGCCCGCCGATGTCCAGCACGCAGTCCACCTGCGGGTCGAAAAAGGCGGCGGCGGTGCAGTGGGCGATGGTCTCCACCTCGCCCTCGTCCAGATGGAACGCCGCTTTCAGCAGCGATTCACCGTAGCCGGTGGAGCAGGAGCGGACGATGTGAGCGCCCTCCGGCAACACGCGGCGCAGCTCCGACACGGCGCGGATGGCCGTCTTGACGGGGCTGCCCTCATTGTTGGCGTAGAAGGAGAACAATAGCTGTCCCTCGCTGCCGATGACCGCCAGCTTGGTGGTGGTGGAACCGGCATCGATGCCCAAAAAGCAGTCGCCGGAGTACGTTTCCAGCGGCGCTTTCGCCACCACCGCCTGCTGGTGGCGGGTCAGGAAGGCATCGTATTCTTCGCGGGAGGCGAACAGCGGCTCCAGCCGCTTTAATTCAAAGGTCATCTTCACGCCCTGTCGCAGCCGTGCTGTCAGCTCGTCCAGCGACACGGCGGGGGCATTTTCGCTTTCCAGCGCTGCACCCATGGCGGCGAAGAGGTGGGAGTTGTCGGGGTCAACGGTGGTCTCCGGTGTCAGGTTCAACGTGCGGATGAACGCCCGCTTCAACTCCGGCAAGAAGTGGAGAGGGCCGCCTAAAAACGCCACGCAGCCCCGAATGGGCTTGCCGCAGGCGAGACCGGAGATGGTCTGGTTCACCACCGCCTGAAAGATGGACGCCGCCAGATCGGGTTTGGCCGCGCCGTCGTTGATAAGGGGCTGAATATCGGTCTTGGCGAACACGCCGCAGCGGGCGGCGATGGGATAAATTTGCTGATAGTCGGCAGCGGAAGCGTTCAGTCCCGCCGCGTCGGTTTGCAGCAGCGCCGCCATCTGGTCGATGAACGCGCCGGTGCCGCCGGCACACACGCCGTTCATCCGCTCCTCCAAGCCGCCGGTGAAGTAGATGATCTTGGCATCCTCGCCGCCCAGCTCGATGGCCACGTCGGTCTGCGGCGCGACTTTTTGCAGCGCGGCGGCCACCGCCACCACCTCCTGCACGAAGGGCAGTCCCAGCGCTTTGCCTAAATTGATGGAGCCGGAGCCGGTGATGCTGAGTTGAAGCCGGCACTCGCCCAGCGTTTCCTGCGCCGTGGCCAGCAGCTCCGTCAGCGTCTCCTGTGTGCGGGCGTGGTGCCGCCGGTACTCTCCGAACAGGATACCGTCCGCCTCGTCCAGCACCACCAGCTTTACCGTGGTGGAGCCTACGTCAATGCCCGCTCTGTATGTCCTCATGGCCGAAAACCTCCCTTGTGCTGCTGCTTTTAACATCTGATTTTACCACTAAAAGCGACATTTTTCAACAGATAGTACGCGTATCGTCATATTTTTGCTGTAAAAATTCTGTAAAAAAAGACCTCCCGCAGGAGGTCTTTTTCTTTATTCCGTTTCGCCCTCCCGTGCAGGACAGAAGGTGCCTACTGCATTTTCCAGTGCCACGGCGCTGATGGGCTTCACCAAGTGGGTGTTCATGCCCACGTCCAGACTGCGCTGCACGTCCTCGGGGGAGGTGTTGGCGGTCATGGCGAAGATGGGGATGGCGGCGCCCAGCGGATTGTCGCTGCGGCGGATGGCGCGGGCGGCCTCCAGACCGTTCATGCGGGGCATCTGAATGTCCATCAGAATGGCGTCGTACTCGCCCTCCTTCACGTTCTGGAAGGCCATGACGATCTCCTTGCCGTCGGAGCAGATGGTGCAGCTCGCACCGTACATCTCCAGTGTGGCCTCCAGGATTTCCGCGTTCAGCGCGTTGTCCTCGGCGCACAGGAACCGGCGGCCGTTCAGTCCGCCCTTGCGGGAGATGGTGTCGGGAGTGATGGCCGTTTCCTGCTGCGGCGCAAAGGGCAGCGTCAGCGTGATGAGGAAGCGGGAGCCTTCGCCCACCGTGCTCTCCACGTCGATGGTGCCGCCCATGGCCTCCACCAGCGTTTTCGTGATGGGCATACCCAGTCCGGTACCCTGAATCTTGTTGGTGACGGAGGCTTCGCCGCGGACGAAGGGCTCAAAAATGTGTTCCAGCAGCTTGGGGGACATACCGCAGCCGTTGTCGGTGACGGTGAAGCGGTACACGCCGCTGCCCTCCGTGTCGCAGGGCAGCTCCTCCACGTCCAGCCGGATGGTGCCGCCGTCGGGGGTGTACTTCACCGCATTGGTCAGCAGGTTCAGCAGAATTTGCCGCAGCCGCCCGCTGTCCACCATCACGCCGTCGTGGGTCACGCCGTCGTCGTGGACGGTGAAGTGCTGTCCCTTCTCGTCGGCGGAGACGGTGACGAGGGTGGCAGTCTGCTGAAGCTGATCGCGGAGGGACACCACTTCCGGCCGCAGCGCCAACTGGTTGGCCTCGATGCGGCTCATATCCAGCGCTTCGTCGATAAGCGTCAGCAGGTGGCGGCCGGAGAACTTGATCTTATGGATGTAGTCCCGCAGCTTTTCGGGGTCGTCCAGCGAGTAGGTCATCAGATCGGCAAAGCCTACGATGGCGTTCATAGGCGTGCGGATGTCGTGGGTCATGTTGGCCAAAAAGTCGCTCTTGGCGCGGCTGGCCTTTTCCGCCTGTGCCGCCAGCGCTGCCATCTGATCGGCGCGGCGGATCTCCAGCCTGACCCGCTTGCGGCGGGTGACCATCATATAGAGCAGGAACGCCACCAGCAGCACGGAAAAGCCGATAAGCAGCACCGGCAGGGGGTGGATTTTCGCCCAGGTGACGAAGTCCACGTCACCGGCCTTGTAGGTGGTGTAGTGGGAGGCGATGTCCTCGAAGGTGCCGTCGGGCATGGCGTAGATGGCCTTGGTGAAGATACCCGCCAGCTCCTGCGTCACGTTGTCGCTGAACATGAGGTGGTAGTCGTAGGTGGGCTCGTCCATCAGCGTGTAGGTCAGCAAGCCCCGCTCGTCCTGATTGACGAACTGCTGGGCGGTGTAGAGGTAGACGAAGGTGGCCTCCGCCTGTCCCGCCAGCACCTTTTCCATGGCCGTCTCCCGATCGGGGACGAGAATACGGTTGGCGTTGGCGACCAGATCGTCGTCAATGCCGAAAGCGCCCTGCGAGTCGGACACCGCCAGCGTATTGACGGTGCCGTCAAAGTCGCGGCGCGTCACCATGGCCAGGTGCATGGTGGTGTAGGGGGCGGAGACGCACATCCCCATGTCCTCGATCTGACTGAGGGACTGGTAGCGGCCATCCAGATACACGTCCGCCACCTTGTTTTCGATAAACTGGACGTACTCCTCCCGATCGGCGGGGACGATGATCTCATAGGGAATGGTGGCGTAGGCCGCCAGCTTGGCGAAGTAGTCCACCATGATGCCCTTGGCCTGTCCGTTCTCCACATAGGCGTAGGGCTTCTTGTCGGTGCAGACCGACACCGTCAGCGTCTTTCGGCCGGCGAAGTAGTCCTGAATGATGCGCTTTTCATCCGGCGTGAAGTGGAGGTCTTTTCCGTCGGAGTGGGTGTAGTACCGGTTGGTGAGGGTGGCCTTCCAGTCGCCCTCCACCGCGTTGAGCTGGTCGATGGCGTAGTTGATGCGGTGGAGCAGCACCGTGTCCTCCTTACGCACCACCACATAGAACTCATAGCTGCCGATCATCTCCAGCACCCGCTCGCCCTGGGTGTTCCGCATGGAGCTGGTGAGGGCGGCATCCACGAGGCCGCTGTCCAGCGCGCTTTCCAGCTCGGAGGTCAGCTCATAGTACACCGGCGTAAAGGTGAAGTGGTTCAGCTCCGCGTACTCGCCAAAGTCGCGGTTCAGACTGTTGCCCCGCAGCATACCGATACGCATACCGTTGTAGGCGTGGTAGTCGCCGGAGACGAGGGTGGTATTGGTCTCGCTGACGGTGAGCATGGCGCTGCTGGTGCCTACCGGCTTGGAGAAGGCGAAGTCCTCCATCCGCTCGTCGGTGAGGTAGGCGGAGGTCAGTATGTCGATCTCGCCGTCATCCAGCATTTGCAGCATATCGCCCCAGCCCTTTTCATAGCCTACATACTCATAGTTATAGTCCATGTAGCGGGCGGCCAGCCGCAAAAGATCGTAGCCGTAACCGCTGCGGTTGCCGTCCTCGTCCATCATGTGGTAGCCGTCCATCTCGAAAAAGCCGACACGGACGGTCTCCCGCTCCTCGACGGCGAGGGCGGGCGTGACGAGGGAGAGCAGCAGCAGCGCACCCAGCAGCAGCGCTATGGGGCGAAGGTGTGCGGTATGTCCCTTTTTCATATCGTTGCTCCTTTTTGTGGGTCAGTCGTCCAGTTGGTGAATGGCGGTGAGTACGGTGTCGTAGGCGCTGGTCACGTCGCTGACCAGTCGGTCATCCGGCGCACCGGTGAGGGGACGGAGCGCTTCCGTCAGTGCGGAGGCGGCGCTTTGCAGCGTCGTCAGCCCCAAATTGGCGGCGGTGCCCTTCATGGTGTGGACGGCGCGGAACGCACTTTCCCAGTCCTCCGCCGCCAGCGATGCCGTCAGCGTCGCATAGGAGGGATCGGCGGGGAATTTCGCCAGAAACCGCCGCACCAGCGCTTCACTGGGCAGCCGTCCCAACACGTCCTCATAGCTGCCGCCTACGGCGGTGTAGAAGCCTTTCAAATCCATGTCCCTTTACTCCTTCATCTGATATTTATCCCGATACATGGCCTTGTCCGCCTCGTCAATGGCGCGCTCCAGCGGTGTCACGTCGTAGGCGCCGCCGATGCTGATACCCAGCCGGATGTCGGGATAGCCCTCCACCTTCGTCTCACTGACGGCCTGCTTGATGCGGCTCAGCCGGTCGAAGAAGGCGTGGCGGCTGATCTCGCGGAACAGCAGCACGAACTCGTCACCGCCGTAGCGGATGAGTACGTCGCTGTCCCGAATGCAGCTCCGTATGGCAGCGGCGGCGCTGCGGAGTGCCGCGTCACCGGCGATATGGCCGTAGGTGTCGTTGATCTGCTTGAACTGGTCGATGTCCGCCACCGCCACGCCCTGCGCCTTTTCCAGATTGGGCTGGAAACTGTCGAAATAGGCGCGGGAATAGGCGGCGGTGAGGGTGTCGCGGTAGTAATGCTGTAACGTCACCGTGTCGGGCAGGAAGCCCACGCCTTCGCTGCGGTGCTGGGGTGTGTCCTCCATGCACAGCGCCACTTCCAGCACGCAGTCCATGTCGCCGCATTTGGCGTAGCGGGACAGCACCGAGTAGATACGCCCATCCCGCACTTCCAGCTTCGTCAGCCAGTCGCGGTCGTGGAGCGCCTTGACGGAGGTGCAGTTCTTGCACCGCTCGCACCGGTTCCACACCTCGTAGCACTTCTGATGGTCGGGAGCCAGGGAGCCGTCGGGCTGGATGTGCAGCACCTGACAGGTGCGGGGATCCACCAGCCGCACCACGTCGAAAATGCCGCTCATGGTGAGGAAGTCGTCGCCGGTAACACGGACGTCGTTCACCAGCAGGTCTTTGCCCCGCCGTACCATCTCATCGTGAATATCGGTAAACTGGCCGACGATGGCCACATACGTCTCGCTGTCCTCCGCCCAGATGGTCTCCGCCGTGACGCGGAACCAGCGGCTGCCGGTTTCCAGCGGCACCAGCGCCTCCATGGTGACGGTGGGCTGCTCCCGTGTGGTGCGGCGGATGCTGTCCTGCAACAGCGCCCAATCCTCTGGATTCAGAAGCTGCGTGGCGCTGTTGGACAGCCGCAGGCGGCCGCCGGCGCTGTCGTAGTGGGTGATGGACAGCACCTTCCGCGCCACCGCGTCATACTCGAACTGAATACCGCCGCTCTGACGGGCGAAAAACTCCTTCTTCGCCCGCTCACACTCGGCAAGGGACGTGGTGCGGTCGCCGGTGGGCAGGTCTTCCTCCTCCAGCGCCTCCTCCGCCAGATCGCGGACGCTGTCGATGTAATCGGGATCCAGCTCGTTCAGCTCCAACGCCACCAGCAGCTCGTCGGAGGACGCCATGAGACATTGCAGCAGCAGGGGGTTGAATGCACCGCACTGGCCGCCCAGTATCATGGCCATGGCCTCATCGTGGGAGTAGGCCTGCTTGTAGCACCGGTCGCTGGTGAGGGCGTCGTACACGTCTGCCAGCGACACCGCCTGCGCCGAAAGGGGAATGTCGTCCCCTACAAGGCCGTCGGGATAGCCCTTGCCGTCGTACCGCTCGTGGTGGTGGCGGCAGATCTCATGGGCCAGCACCATCAGCTTTTCGTCCTGATCCACCGGAATGTCCCACAGCATTTCATCGCCGCGGATGGTGTGGGACTTCATGATGACCCACTCCTCGTCGGTGAGGGGGCCGGTCTTGTTGAGGATCTCCTTGGGCACGGCGATTTTGCCGATGTCGTGAAGGGCGGCCACGGAGCAGATGAGGGAGATGTCCTCCTCCGTCAGCTCATATTGGTCAGTCAGCTCCATCAACTGTTCCAGCAGCACCCTTGTGATGCGCTGGACGCGGAGGGTGTGGTTGCCGGACTCCTGATTGTTGGCCTCCATGACGCGGCTGAGAATGTTGATGAGGGTGTGGTTGATCTTCTCCCGCTGCATCACCTGACTCTCCACCAGCCGCACCAGCCGCTTGTTGCGGGTGTACACCGCCAGCACGTTGGCCACACGGTGCTGCACCATGAAGGTATCGAAGGGGCGGCGGATGTAGTCGATGGCGCCCAGCCGGTAGGCGTTGCGGATGAAGCCCACGTCGTCCTCGGCGGAGATGATGACCACCGGCAGGTCGTCCGTCCATTTCCGCGCCTGCATGACCTTCAGCACCTCCATGCCGTTGACACGGGGCATATGCATATCCAGCAGCAGAATGTCGGCCTGCACGTCGTTGCCCAGCATATCCAGCAGCTCTTCGCCGTCCTGAGCGTACAGGTAGTCATAGCCGTCGCCCAGCATTTCCGTCAGCAGTTCACGGTTCAGCTCCGAGTCGTCGGCAATGAGTATCTTTCTTCGGTTGCGGTCGCTTGCAGCAGTGGCCGTCATAGAAAGCCCTCCTTGGTCATATACCTTATATAATATATACTATTGGTTCAGTTTCTTCCGCGCCAGCTTGTCCCAGTTCAGCCGGTTTTTCTTGTAGCCGATGAAGGCCGTTGCCCGCACCAGCGCCAGATGGAAGCGGAGGAAGGTGGTCTCGAACAAGCACAGCAGGAACGCCTTGCCCATATCCCCCGCCGTCACCTTCATGTCGATGGTGTGGAGGCGGGAGAAAAACGCCGTCAGCGACAGCAGCGCGCCATACAGCGCGTACAGCACCAGAAACAGCAGCATATAGCGGGGGTTCAGCATATCCACCACGATGGAGAGGAGAATGGTGATGACACCGAACACCTCAATGTAGGGCGACAGCAGCTCATACAGCAAAAAGTACAGATAGGACACGGTGCCCACCACGCCGTAGCGGGGGTTAGCGGCCATTTCCCGATGACCCCACATGGACTGGAACAGTCCCCGCTGCCACCGCTTGCGCTGCTTGCTCAGATCGCTGAGCTTTTCCGGTGCCTGTGACCAGCACACCGCATCGGGGGCGTATTTGATGGCGTAGGGGCGGTGGTTGGCGCGGCAGAATTCGTGAAGCCGCACCACCAGCTCCATATCCTCGCCCATGGTGGAGGCGTCGTACCCGCCGGCGGCCACCACCGTCCGCTTTTCAAACAGACCGAAGGCACCGGAGATGATGAGATTGCCGTTAAATCTGTCCAGCAGGATACGGGCGGCCAGAAACGACCGGTCGTATTCCAGCGCCTGCATACAGGCCAGCAGGTTGTGGGGCAGGTGGTACTTCACCACGCGGCCATTTTCAATGACCACGCCGTTGGCGGGACGGACGCTGCCGCCTACCGCCACCACGTTCCGGTTTTCCAGCACCGGCCTGACGATGCGCTCCAGCGAGTCGTATTGCAGCACGGAGTCGGCATCCATGCAGATGAAGTAGGGGTAGCGGGCGCAGTTGATGCCCATGTTGAGACTGTCCGCCTTGCCGCCGTTTTTCTTCCGTACCAGCGTGATGGGGACTTTCTCCGAGTGGGATTCGTACACCGCCTCTGCCGGTTGGCAGTGGAGCTGGCGGTGGATGGGGCGCTCCACCCGTGTCATGTGAAAGGCGTCGATCAGCACCTGGGAAGTGTCGTCCTTGGAGCCGTCGTCCATGACCACGATCTCATAGAGGGTGTAATCCAGCGCCAGCAGGGATTTCACCGTGTCCACCACCGTCACTTCCTCGTTGTAGGCGGGGACGAGGATGGACACCGGCACATAGTAGCTCTGCCACAGCTTGTTCTGCCGCAGCTCATATTCTTTCCCGCGGTACAGCTCCGATGCACCTACCACCACGGACAAAAAGAGGAACGTGGAGTACCCGATGAGGTACAGCAGGAAGAACACGTTGGTGCAGGTGAGGAAAAAGCGGATAGCGTCTGTCATACGGCGGCCACCTCCTTTTCCTGCTGCTCCGTGGGCAGCTCCAGCCGGTAGCGCAGCATTTCACGGGCGTACCGGTCGTCGCCGTGCAGAATATCCTCCACCTGCCTGATGTCCACCCGCAGCGTGCGGAGACTCAGCGCCGCGTTGTAGCGGACGTACCAGTTCCGGCTGCAAAGGCCGGTTTTCAGCAGCGCTATCGTCTCCCCCTCGGGGTAGGAGGCCAGCACCGTCATGCACACGGCGCTGATCTCCCAGTCACCCTCACCGGCGGTTTTCGCCGTCTCATAGAGGGGCGTGCGGAAGCGGGACGCAGGGTAGCGGCCAAAGTAGCGCAGGCACGCGATCTTCGTCTCCTTGTCCGCCGTCTTTTCAAAGAGCGCCAGCACTTCATCGCCCCATGCGCCGGAGGCGAAGCGGATGTAGTCCAGCAGCAGCCGCTGCATCGGGGCGGAAAATCCGTCCATCCGCTGCCACAGGGCGGTGATAAGGCCGTCCCTGTCCTCAAACGTCAAAAGACCGTCCACCAGCAGCTTCTGGTGGATGAAAAGCTGGCTGTCGCCCATCAGCGTTTCCAGCGCCGTCAGCACCAGCGGTACACGGCGGGAGCTGTACACGGCGCGAAGGGCGTTCTCCACGTTGTAGAGACTCCGCTGCTGCCGAAGCTGCTCCAATAAAAAGGCAGTCAGCCCCTCCGGCGGGTCGTAGGCCATGGCGTGGAAGTGGGTGACGAGATAGGTATAGTACGCCTGTAACGTGTCGGGTCGGTTTACATAAAACAGGTACAGCCGCCCGATGATACGCGCCAGCAGCGGCGCTGCGGCGGCATACTGGGTGGGATGGGACTGCGCCAGCTCGTCCATCGCTCCGTGAAACGCCATGAGACGGCGGTGGGAGCGGAGCTTTTCGGCGGCGGTGCGGGCGAACTCCTCCGCCTCGGCGGGGGAGAGGTCAACGCGGGGTATGATCTGCTGCCAGAACCAGGCGTGGCAGGTCAGCTTCCGCGCTTTGAAACGGCGATCCAGTACCACGCCGGACACCGCTTTCCAGCAGTTGAACAGCACCACGCCGACACACACCAGCACATAAAAGCCAAGTATGATAGGGACGATCATTCCACTGCCCCCTTCCAGCACCGCTGCATGGCGTAGTAGGCGGGCTTCAGCCGCTCGTGCCACGTCACATCGTTGCCCCAGCCCTTCAGGGGGAAGTCGGCCATGGTGATGACGTCGCTGCCGTCACCCAGCCCCACGGCCATACTTTTCAGCCGGATGAACTCCACGCCGTAGTTGCCGTCGTAGTAGTCGTCGTGGATCTCCATGCGGGAGGGGTCGGAGAAGTTCAGCAGCGCCCAGGGCAGCCGCAGCTCGATAACGCCGTCGCCTACGGCAAAGTCGGTAAGGGAGTCGTAGTTGGCGGCGTTGGGGTCGCCGTTGCCCATCCGCAGCTCACCGGTGGGGAAGGCGTCCAGCGACGCCATCTCCGTCTGGAACTGGACGGCGGTGTCCTTGATGGCCATTTCCGCGATTTCAAAGCGGACGGTGTCCTTGTTAGGCGGGTCGATGTAGGCGTCCCTGCCGGTGATCTCCTGCTCAAAGTTGGCGTGGATGTCGTGGTAGCGGGACTGCACCAGCAGGGCGGAATCGCCGGCGGTGTGGAGCTTTACGATGAAGTCCACAGCGCGGTCGAATTGCAGTCCCAGCGCGGGACAGGCGGCCACGCCGGTCTTTTGGGTGGTGTCGATGGGGAGATAGAGGGTGTCCACGCCCCACTGTAAGTCCGGCTTTTCGATGAGGAAGTAGAGGTACCGCTCGTCGTACTGCATCCGCAGGGCGCTGCCGTCCTCATAGGTGATGACCGGTTGGATGTCCGCCCACTCGCCGCTGTCACCGTCCACGGTGCAGATGGTGGTCTCACCGGCATCGAAGGATAGCAGACCGAAGTGCTGGTCGCTGCTCTGGGCGTCGCTCCAGTAGGCGGTGCGGCTGAAATCGATGGCGAACATGGTGTTCCACGTCCGCTTGTGCCACTCGTCCTGCCATGAGAACACGCAGCCACCGGCGCAGCCGGCGCTGTCGATGGCCTTCCAGCAGGTGGTGAGGGCGCGCCCCTGCTCCGTTTCGGAGAAGTGCCCCTCCTGCAAAGAGGAGCTTTCGTTGTACTGCGCCAGTCCGCGGCCGCTGGACGCGCCAAAGGCCAGCACCACCACCGGTACGGAGTGGTGGCCGTTCAGCAGCTTGAGATAGGCCAGGTAGGTGTCGGTAACGCCAAGAGAGCCGTCACAGTCGGAAAAGTCCACCGGCGAGTCGGTCAGCGATTGCCACTGGTCGGGGGACATGACGGAGAGGTAGTCCAGATCGTAGGAATAGACGCTGTACCCTGCCGCAATGCCCGCTTCAAAGCCCTCCTCCTGACGGAGATGCTCCACGTCGATGGCGGCGCACTTGCGGAAGAACTCGGTGATGTCCTCGGGGTAGATAAAGGGGTCAGTGGTGCGGCCGCTGGCAAAGGTCACCACCCGCTGCTGGCGGTAGCGGCCTGTCTCGTAGCCGATGAGGGTGTCGCCCACCTCCGCCAGCATGGTCTCGAAGGGGGTGGCCTCGTCGCTGCTGGAGAGGTAAATGCCCTCATAGGACGGCATTTCCGGATATTTCTCGTCGGTGTAGGCCACCGTCACGTCCGTCCACTCCGCACCGATGACGTAGCCCAGCACCCATTCCGACACGTCGGTGCGGAAGAAACCGCTGCTGCCGCCCGCGTCGTTGGTCAGCAGGAACCGCTTGCCGTGGATGACATCCACGGCGGTCTTGCAGTCGGAGATGAGCTGCTGGCGGAAAGCGTCGTCGTAGCCGTCCACATGGGAATTCTGGGCGTAGTCGTCCACCCAAATGCCCTGCAACAGATACAGGGGCGTATCGCTGCCGGTGTTGAACGACCGCAGCGCCTTGTAGAAGTCCTCGTTCTGCACGGCGTAGACCCGCAGCGTGTTGGCACCCATGGCCTGTATCTCACCGAACCAGCGGAGATACGTCTCCTCGTCCGGTGCGTAGTCGGTGGACCAGGTGCCGGGGAGACTGCTGCCCAGGTCCACGCCGCGAATTTCCAACGTCTCCCAGCCGGTGTCACCGGCTACCTGCACCGCGTCGCCCTCCGTGCGGAAGGACACCGTCAGCGGCGCATCGCTGTCAAGCACAATATGCGCCCCGCCTACATAGTAGACGGCCAGCACCAGCAGCGCTGCCGCCAGCAGGCATGAAATTGTGATGACAAAGCGTTTCATATCAGTCGTTTACCTCGTTGTATTGCTTTACTTTGGAACCGGCGGAGTACTGCCGCAGCGTGTCAATATGCTCATCCAGCCATTCACCGCGGTTGTGGAGATAGCCCTTGAGCTGTCCCACCGCTGCTTCACGGCTGGTGAGATTCCGGTCGTAGGGCACCAGCAGCTTGGCGGCCTGCTGGGACACATCGCCCCACACTGCGTCGTTGCGCCGCAGCGCCGGTGCCAAAAAGTCCGTGACCTCGTCCACATACGCATCCAGCGACTCCTGCGAGAGAATGTCCTCCCTCAATTGACGGTAGCGGTGGAGAATGCGCTCGGTGAAGTCCTCGTCCTTCATCAGCATCCAGTACCACAGCCGGTTTTGCAGGAAGAACCCCTCGTAGGACACCTTTTCATCGAAAAAGTTGTCGCAGGCGTTGTTGAAGTCCCACACGCACATCCGGAAAAGACCGTCGGTGCCCTTGTAGATGTAGGTGGAGTAGTTGCCGGCATCGGCGTTGCTGGAAAGCTCGTTGAGGATGAAATAGTCCACGAAGCTGTCGCTGTCCAGCCACTCCTCATAGCCGTAGATCTCCCGATCGTAGTCGAAGGAGTACAGCGCTTTTTCAAAGTCGGAGAAGTCCTGCCGGATGGCCTCCGTCAGCGCTTCATCACGGTTCCGCGCCCCGGGGTACTCGATCTGGAGCAGCAGCGGCGTAGTGTAGGTGTAGGTGGTGAAGGAGCGCAGCGGCTCCGCGTCGGATACCTGATGATCCAGCCGCAGCAGATAGCCGGTAAAGTCCTTGTCCTTGGCGCTGACGGTCAGCCCCAGCCGCGTGCCGTCCTGTCCGCCGGTGACGTTCTCCGTCAGCAGGTACAGCCCCTGATACACGCCGTCCACGATGACCTC
>CAZTHY010000015.1:0-13068 GCA_964613205.1 uncultured Oscillospiraceae bacterium | reverse complement strand
ACACCACCATCACCGGCGTCTGCGCCAGCTCCTCCAGATCGGCGGAGATGTCCATGGTGGTCTCGGCACCGCGGTGCACGCCGCCGATACCGCCGGTGGCGAACACGGAGATACCGGCCATGTGGGCGATCATCATGGTGGTGGTGACGGTGGTGGCACCATCGCGTCCCAGCGCCACCAGCACCGGCAGGTCACGGCGGCTGGCCTTGGTGACCGCCTCGCCGGACTTGCCCAGATAGTCGATCTCCTCCGCCGTCAGGCCGGCCTTCAGGCGGCCGCCGATGACGGCGATGGTGGCGGGCACCGCGCCGTTCTCGCGGATGATGCGCTCCACCTCCAGAGCGGTCTCCACATTCTGGGGATAGGGCATACCGTGGCTGATAATGGTGCTCTCCAGCGCCACGACGGGCTTTCCGGCGGCCAGCGCCTCCTGTACCTCAGGTGCAATATCCAGATAACGGTTCATATCAAAGCTCCTCCTTATGCAATACATAGTTGATGTTCTCCCAGCTCATGCCGGGGTGAATGGTCTCCTCGGACGTGCAGGCCAGTGCGCCTGCGCCGATGGCCAGCCGTGCGCTCTCCGCCAGAGGGAGACCCCGGACAAGGCATCCGGCCAGCGCCGCCGCCATGGCATCGCCGCCGCCGGTGGCGTTGGCGATCTCCACGCGGGGACAGCGGACACGGGCGGTCTCGCCTGCGGCGTTTTTGGCAAACACGCCGTCGCCTCCCAGCGAGATGTACACCTGCTGCAAGCCGGTGGCCAGCAGGGCATCCGCCGCCCGCTCCACGTCGGCCTCCGTCTCGATCCTGATGCCGCTGAGCAGCTCCGCCTCCATGCGGTTGGGCTTCAAGGCCGTCAGCTTCCCCAGCACGCCCCGCAGGCGGGGTGCCTTGATGGTGGACACCGGGTCGGCCAGAATGGGGGCTGTGCAGTGCTCACACAGCCAGTGGAGGGAGGCCTCCGGCAGATTGGTCTCCACCACCACCAGTCCCGCGTGGTTGATGTGCTCCAGCCGCTGGCGGAGGAAATCCGGGGTCAGGTGGTCGTAGATGTCCATGTCGTTCACCGCAAGAGCCATGTCGCCGTCGCACTCGTCGATGAACAGGTAGGTGCCGGTGCGGCCACCGGGAATCACGGCACTGTGGGTCAGGTCAAGGCCGATGGCGGCGGCGTTGTCCCGCACGCTCTGGGCGAAGCCGTCCTGCCCCAGCACCGTCACCATGGACACCCGCTGATCCAGCAGGCACAGATTGTGGGCGATGTTGCGCCCCACGCCCCCCAGCGAGGTGGTCACCCGTCCGGGGTTGGAGTCCCGCGCCACCAGCGGCCCGCAGGAGACCGCGCCGATGTCCATATTGACACCGCCGATCACCACGATGTACGGCTCGGTATTCAGAAGATACCCCCGGCCTGTGATGTAGCCCTTTTTCATCAGGTTTGAGATATGCACCGCCGTGCTGGAGCGGGTGATGCCCGCCTTTTCGGCCAGCTCCTGCTGCGAGATGGTGGGGTCTTGACGGATCCAGTCCAGTATCTGGCGTTCCCGCTGGGTCACGGTCTCACCTCCGTAAGCAAAAATTTAAAATTTAATCATGTGTTTATCATACAGCCTGACGCGCCGTCTGTCAAGAGGAAAAATCAGCCTTGTAAAAGAAAGTAACATGGTATATAATAAAGAGTACCGCAAAATCACACAGAAAAGGTGAATAAAAATATGGATCGTATCAAAATTGCAGCAGTTTTTGCCGACAGTGAGGCGCTGTCCGGCAGCGAGGTCACGGTCTGCGGCTGGGCCCGCACCATCCGCGACATGAAGACCTTTGGCTTTATCGAGCTGAACGACGGCTCCTGCTTCAAGAATTTGCAGGTGGTCATGTCCGCCGAGGAGCTGGACAACTATAAGGAGATCGCCGGGCAGAACGTGGGTGCCGCGCTGATCGTCCGCGGCACCGTGGTGCTGACGCCGGAGGCCAAGCAGCCGCTGGAGATCAAGGCTCACACCATCGAGGTGGAGGGTAAGTCCACCCCTGACTACCCCCTGCAAAAGAAGCGCCACAGCGTGGAGTTTCTGCGCACCATCCAGCACCTGCGTCCCCGCACCAACCTGTTCTCCGCCACCTTCCGCGTCCGCTCTGCGGCGGCCTATGCGGTGCATGAATTCTTCCAGCAGCGGGGCTTCGTCTACGTTCACACCCCCATCATCACCGGCAGCGACTGCGAGGGTGCCGGCGAGATGTTCCAGGTGACGACGCTGGACATGGACAACCTGCCCCGCACCGAAAGCGGCGAGGTGGACTACACTCAGGACTTCTTCGGCAAAAAGACCAGCCTGACTGTCTCCGGCCAGCTCAACGCCGAGAACTTCGCCATGGCCTTCGGTGACGTGTACACCTTCGGCCCCACCTTCCGCGCCGAAAACTCCAACACCCAGCGCCACGCCGCCGAGTTCTGGATGATCGAGCCGGAGATGGCCTTCTGCGATCTGGCGGGCGACATGGACGTGGCGGAGGCTATGATCAAGCACATCATCCGTGCCGTGCTGGAGCGCTGCCCCGACGAGATCAACTTCTTCAACAGCTTCGTGGACAAGGGGCTGAAAGAGCGGCTGGAGCACGTCATGACCAGCGACTTTGGCCGCGTCAGCTACACCGACGCGGTGGAGATCCTGAAGAAGAACAACGATAAGTTCGACTATAAGGTGGAGTGGGGCACCGACCTGCAAACGGAGCATGAGCGCTATCTCACCGAGCAGGTCTTCAAAAAGCCGGTGTTCGTCACCGACTATCCCAAGGAGATCAAGGCGTTCTATATGCGCCTCAACGACGACGGCAAGACCGTGGCCGCTGCCGACTGCCTTGTCCCGGGTATCGGCGAGATCATCGGCGGCAGCCAGCGTGAGGAGCGTCTCGACCTGCTGGAAGGCCGCATCCGTGAGCTGGGCATGAACCCCGAGGATTACTGGTGGTACTGCGACCTGCGGCGCTACGGCTCCTGCCGCCACGCCGGCTTCGGCCTTGGCTTCGAGCGCATGGTGATGTACCTCACCGGCGTCAGCAACATCCGCGACGTGGAGCTTCATCCCCGCACCGTGGGCAACGCTGAATTCTAATCACATACGACTGCCGGCAGACACGATCCGTGTCTGCCGGTTTTCTGTTGTCTTAAGAAGAAATTCATACATTCTTTCCAAACTTTCCCTTGTGACACGGGGCATGGCGTGGTATACTATATCATTGAGATATTATGGGTCACTGCGGCCAAAGGAGGGTGTAGGCACATGGCGGATTTTCAGGTGGTTTCGGAGTACAAGCCGGCGGGCGACCAGCCTCAGGCCATTGAAAAGCTGGCAGAGGGACTGGAAAACGGTCTGCGGGCGCAGGTGCTGAAAGGCGTCACCGGTTCCGGCAAGACCTACACCATGGCCAAGGTCATCGAGAAGGTGAACCGCCCCACGCTGGTGCTGGCGCACAACAAGACGCTGGCCGCCCAGCTATGCGAGGAATTCCGCGAGTTTTTCCCCAACAATGCGGTGGAGTACTTCGTCTCCTACTACGACTACTACCAGCCGGAGGCGTATATCGCCCACACCGACACCTACATCGAAAAGGACGCCTCCACCAACGAGGAGATCGACCGTCTGCGGCTCAGCGCCACCTGTGCGCTGCTGGAACGGCGGGACGTTATCGTGGTGTCGTCGGTGAGCTGCATCTACGGTCTCGGTGAGCCGGACGACTTCGCCCGCATGATGATCTCCCTCCGCGTGGGGATGACCATGGAGCGGGACGAGCTGCTGCGGCGGCTGGTGGAGGATCGCTACGAGCGCAACGACATCGCCTTCCAGCGGAATATGTTCCGTGTGCGGGGCGACACGGTGGAGCTGTACCCCGCCTATTATAAGGACAGAGCCATCCGCGTGGAGTTCTTCGGCGACGAGATCGAGCGCATTACCGAGTTCCACCCTGTCACCGGCGTGGCTATGAAGAGCTTGCAGCCACTACGTCACCCCCAAGGACAAGCTGGAGCGGGCGGCGCAGGAGATCGAGTCGGAGCTGGCGCAGCGGAAGGCCTGGTTCGAGGAACACGGCAAGCTGGTGGAAGCCCAGCGCCTTGACCAGCGCACCCGCTACGATGTGGAGATGATGCGGACGCTGGGCTACTGCTCCGGCATCGAGAACTACTCCCGCGTCATCTCTCAAAGACCGGTAGGCTCTGCGCCCATGACGCTGCTGGACTTCTTCCCCGACGACTTCGTGTTGTTCGTGGACGAGAGCCATGTGACGCTGCCCCAGGTGCGGGCGATGTACAACGGCGACCACGCCCGCAAGCAGAGTCTGGTGGACTACGGCTTCCGGCTGCCCTGCGCCTTCGATAACCGCCCGCTGCGGTTCGAGGAATTCGAGCAGCGGTTTTCACAGGCGGTGTACGTCTCCGCCACCCCCGGCGACTTTGAAAAGGAGCAGGCCGATCAGATCGTGGAGCAGGTCATCCGCCCCACGGGGCTTCTTGACCCACGGGTGGAGGTGCGGCCTGTCACGGGACAGATCGACGACTTGGTAGGGGAGATACATCTCCGCGAGAAGAAGAACGAGCGGGTGCTGGTGACGACGCTGACGAAGCGGATGGCGGAGGACCTGACCGCCCACTTCCGCGGCCTTGGCATCCGTGTGCGGTATATGCACGCCGACGTGACGGCGCTGGAGCGGATGGAGATCCTCCGCGACCTGCGGCTGGGCGAGTTCGACGTGCTGGTGGGCATCAACCTGCTGCGGGAAGGTCTCGACCTGCCGGAGGTGTCGCTGGTGGCCATACTGGACGCGGACAAGGAGGGGTTCCTCCGCAGCGAGACCAGCTTGATACAGACCATTGGCCGCGCCGCCCGCAATGCCGAAGGCCTGGTCATCCTCTACGCCGACACCGTCACCCCCTCCATGCGTGCCGCCATGGACGAGACGGAGCGGCGGCGCAAGTTGCAGGACGAGTTCAACAAAGAACACGGCATCGTCCCCAAAACCATCCGCAAGAGCGTGCGGGAGATGGTGGAGATCAGCCGCGGCGCAGAGGAAGCGTCCAAGCTCAGCAAGAAGAAGCTGTCCGATCGGGAGAGGGCGGAGACCATCGCCCGTTTGGAGAAGGAAATGAAAGAGGCCAGCCGTATGCTGGAATTCGAATACGCCGCGCTGCTGCGTGATCAGATCATCGAGCTGCGGGGAGAGGGCAAAAAAGAGAAAGCATGAAAAAGTATATCTCCTATATTTTCGTCATCCTCAGCGCCGTTTGCTGGGGCTTCATCGGGTTTTCCAACCGTATGCTCACCGAAGCAGGGGTGACGCTGGGAAACCGTGTGTTCATCCGGAACTTCGGAACGCTGCTGGTGCTGACGGTGGTGTTCGCCCTGTTCCACCGTCAGGTGTTCCGCATTAAGCTAAAGCACCTGCCGATTTTCCTCTGTTCCGGCCTTATCAGCATTCTGACGCTGAGCCTTGTCTACTTCCAGTGTCAGACCATGTGCTCATTGTCGGTGGCGGCGGTGCTGCTGTATCTGGCACCGTCCTTCGTGGTGCTGCTCAGCACCATTCTCTGGAAAACACCGCTGACGGGGCGGAAGATCGCAGCGCTGGCGGTGTCCCTTACCGGCTGCGTACTGGTCAGCGGCATTTTAAGCGGCGAGACGGCGGCCTCGCTGGGCGGTATCGCGCTAGGTGTGGCCTCCGGCTTGTGCTACGCCAGCTACACCATCTTCGCCCACTACGGCCTTGCCCACTACGAGAGCTACACCATGATCTACTGGACATTTTTGGTGGCGGGACTTGGCTCCCTGTTCTTTGCCGATTTCCCCGCGCTGCTGCCGGTGTTCCAGCAGCCCAAGGGTATCCTGGGGGCGCTGTCGGTGGTCATCGTGGCCACGGTGCTGCCCTATATCT
Organism: uncultured Oscillospiraceae bacterium; assembly: GCA_964613205.1. Taxonomy (GTDB): domain Bacteria; phylum Bacillota; class Clostridia; order Oscillospirales; family Oscillospiraceae; genus Vescimonas. Next base: position 7,143 of record CAZTHY010000015.1, on the reverse strand, counting down.
TCTACACCAAGGGGCTGGAAGGTGTGGAGAGCGGCCGCGCGTCCATCATCACCAGCATCGAGCCGGTGGTGGAGACGCTGGTAGGCATTTTCGTATTCCATGAAGCGCTGAACGTATGGACGGTGCTGGGCGTCGGCTGTGTGCTGGGCGCCGTGGCGCTGCTGGCCAAGGAGGACAAGCATGGCAAAGCATAAAGAGGAAAAAACCAACGTCATGCGGACGTTGGAGCAGAAGAAGGTACCCTACATCCCCCATACCTACGACCCCGAAGGCGGCATTGACGGCGTTTCCGTGGCCACGGCGCTGGGACAGGAGCTGGGACAGGTCTTTAAGACGCTGGTGACGCGCGGCGCGTCCGGCGGGTACTATGTGTTCGACATTCCGGTGGCGGAGAACCTCGACCTGAAGAAGGCCGCCAAGGCGGTGGGGGAGAAGTCCGTCACCATGCTGCCCCTGAAGGAGCTGCTGCCGCTGACGGGCTACGTCCATGGCGGCTGTTCGCCGGTGGGTATGAAGAAGCCCTTCCCCACGGTGTTCCACGAAACGGCGCTGCTGTACGAGCGGGTGTGCGTCTCCGCCGGAAAGATCGGCGCACAGGTGGAGTGCGATCGGGAGAAGCTGCTGGCGCTGATCGGAGCGAAAACGGCGGACGTGATCGTGTGATTTTTCAGAACTTTTTAAATGTGTATTGACAGTAAAAATAGTTTGATTTAGACTGTTTCGCAACAAGAGCGAAAAAGGAAGCGAATAGGATGCAAAAGGAAATTTTCATCAAGGGTGCGCGGGAGAACAACCTGAAAAATATCGACGTCACCATCCCCCGCGACAAGCTGGTGGTGCTCACCGGCCTTTCCGGCAGCGGCAAAAGCTCACTGGCCTTCGACACCATCTACGCCGAGGGGCAGCGCCGGTATGTGGAGAGTTTGTCCAGCTACGCCCGTATGTTTTTGGGACAGATGGACAAGCCGGACGTGGACTACATCGACGGTCTTTCCCCCGCCATCTCCATCGACCAAAAGACCACCAGCAAGAACCCCCGCTCCACCGTGGGCACGGTGACGGAGATCTACGACTATCTGCGTCTGCTGTGGGCGCGGGTAGGCACGCCCCACTGTCCCCACTGCGGCAAGGAGATACGCCGTCAGACGGTGGATCAGATCATCGACCAGATCATGGCGCTGCCGGAGGGCACCCGTATTCAGATCATGGCACCGGTGGTGCGTGGCCGCAAGGGTGAACACGCCAAGGTGCTGGAGGATGCCCGCCGCAGCGGCTTCGTGCGGGCGCGGGTGGACGGCAGCCTGTACGAACTCAGCGAGGACATCCCGCTGGAGAAGAACATCAAGCACCGCATCGACATCGTGGTGGATCGTCTCATCGTCCGCCCCGACATTGCCGCCCGACTGACCGACTCGGTGGAGACCGCCTCCAATCTGGCGGGCGGCCTCGTCACCGTCAACCTGCTGCGGGAGGAACAGGACATCACCTTTTCCCAGAACTACGCCTGCGACGACTGCGGCGTGTCCATTGAGGAGCTGACGCCCCGCCTGTTCTCCTTCAACAGTCCCTTCGGTGCCTGCCCCACCTGCACCGGCCTTGGCGTGCAGCTCAAGACCGATCCGGAGCTGGTCATTCCCGACCCCTCCAAGTCCATCCTGGACGGCGCTATCACCGCTACCGGCTGGGCGTCCATCCGCTCTGACGGTGTCAGCCGGATGTACTTTGAAGCGCTGAGCAAGCGGTACAATTTCTCCCTCCGCCAGCCCTATCGGGAACTGTCCGACGAGGTGAAAAATGTCATCCTCTACGGCACCGGCGGGGAAAAGCTGGAGCTTCACTACGACCAGCCGAGAGGGAAGGGCGTTCTCTACCAGCCCTTCGAGGGCATCTGCCGCAATTTGGAGCGGCGGTATCAGGAGACCCAGTCCGATGCCAGCAAAAAGGAGATCGAAAGCTGCATGAGCCCCTGCCCCTGTCCCGACTGCAAGGGCAAGCGGCTGCGGGGTGAGGCACTGGCCGTCACCGTAGGCGGCAAGTCCATCTTCGACGTGACCACGCTGCCGGTAAACGAAGCGCTGGCGTTTTTCGATCATTTGGAACTGACAGGCAGCCAGCAGGTCATCGCAGAGCAGATCTTAAAGGAGATCCACGCCCGATTGGGCTTTTTGCAGTCGGTGGGACTGCAATACCTGACCCTTTCCCGCTCGTCTGCCACGCTGTCCGGCGGCGAGAGCCAGCGTATCCGGCTGGCCACGCAGATCGGCAGCAGTCTCATGGGCGTGCTGTATATTCTGGATGAGCCGTCCATCGGCCTTCACCAGCGGGACAACGACAAGCTGCTGGCCACGCTGCGCCGTCTGCGGGACTTGGGCAACACCCTTATCGTGGTGGAGCATGACGAGGACACCATGCGCGCCGCCGACTATCTCATCGACATCGGCCCCGGGGCGGGTGCGCTGGGCGGTCAGGTGGTGGCCTGCGGCACACCGGAGGAGGTCATGGCCAACCCCGCCAGTCTGACCGGCCAGTATTTGAGCGGGAAGAAGTCCATCCCGCTGCCTGCCCATCGCCGTGAGGGCAACGGCCACACGCTGACGGTGTACGGCGCACAGGAGAACAACCTGAAAAACATCGATGTTTCGCTGCCCCTCGGTACGTTTATCTGCGTCACCGGTGTCAGCGGCAGCGGCAAGAGTTCACTGGTGAACGAGGTGCTGTTCAAGGCGCTGGGCGCGTCTCTGAACCGCATGAAGACCCGCGCCGGCAAACACGACCGCATCGAGGGCATGGAGGCGCTGGACAAGGTCATCGCCATCGACCAGAGCCCCATCGGCAGAACGCCCCGCTCCAACCCCGCCACCTACACCAATCTCTTCAACCTTATCCGCGACCTGTTTGCCGCCACGCCGGATGCAAAGGCCAGGGGCTACGGCCCCGGGCGGTTCTCCTTCAACACCAAGGGAGGCCGGTGCGAAGCCTGCTGCGGTGACGGTGTGCTGAAGATCGAAATGCACTTTTTGGCGGACGTGTACGTCCCCTGCGAGGTGTGCCACGGCAAGCGGTACGACCGCGAGACGCTGGAGGTGCGCTACAAGGGCAAGAGCATCGCCGACGTGCTGGACATGACCGCCGACGAAGCGCTGGCGTTTTTCTCCGCCGTGCCCAGCATCTACGAGAAATTGCAGACGCTGTGTGACGTGGGCTTGGGCTATGTGAAGCTGGGACAGCCCTCCACCACGCTGTCCGGCGGCGAAGCCCAGCGTGTGAAGTTGGCCACGGAGCTGAGCAAGCGCTCCACAGGCCGCACCATCTATATTCTGGACGAGCCCACCACCGGCCTTCACGCCGACGATGTCCGCAAGCTGCTGGAGGTATTGCAGCGGCTGACCGATGCGGGGAACACGGTGCTGGTCATCGAGCATAATCTGGATGTCATCAAGTCCGCCGACTATCTCATCGACCTGGGCCCCGAAGGGGGCGACGGCGGCGGTACCGTGGTGGCCTGCGGCACACCGGAGCAGGTGGCCGACTGCGCCGCGTCCTACACGGGGCAGTATTTGAAGAAGTATTTGAACTGACGTGTCCCTCAGGGGAGACGGAGAGAGGAGCGCCGACATGGGTGAGCGTGTCACCGTAGAGGGCAGCGTACAGGCTGTCATCTTTCAAAACGAGGAAAACGGCTATACCGTGCTGCTGCTGGCGGTAGACGGCGAGGAGGAGCCCATCACCGTGGTGGGCTGCATCCCCTGTGCCGCCGCCGGCGAGGGCATGACCGTTACCGGCGTGTGGGTGAACCATCCGGTACACGGCAGCCAGCTCTCCGCCGAAAGCGTGGAGCGGCGGCTGCCCCAAAAAGAGGAGGACATCGCCGCCTACCTGTCCTCCGGCATCCTCAAGGGTGTCGGCGCCGCCACCGCCCAGCGGTTGGTGGAGCGGTTCGGGGAGGACACTCTCCGCGTCATCGAGGAGGAGCCGGAGCGTCTCCGCGCCATCAAGGGTATCACCGCCAAGCGGGCGGTGGAGCTGTCGGACAGCTTCCGCGCCCTGACGGGGCTGCGGCGGGTGATGGAGTTTTTAGCCCGCTACGACCTGCCCATCCATCTGGCCATGCTGCTCCAGCGCATCTACGGCGACGGTGCGGTACAGGCGCTGAAGGACGACCCCTATATTTTAAGCCGTGTCCAGTACGGCGTGGATTTTGCCGTGGCGGACGAGATCGCCATCAGCATGGGCTTCGGCGGCGACGATCCCTGCCGTGTGCGGGCGGCCATCGAATTTGAACTGCGGCACAACACCGGCAACGGCCATGTGTTCCTGCCGCGGGAGAAGCTGATCTTGGCCGCGTCGGAGCTGGTAGGCGTGGAGCGGGAGACGGTGGAGGTGGCGCTGGACAAGCTCATCGAGACGTTCGCCGTGGTGGAACAGCCCATCGCCAACGTGCGGGGCTGCTACCTGCCCCGTCTCTATCAGGCGGAGACGTATGTGGCGGAGCGGCTGTGTGCCATGCTGGACACGCCGGTGGAGCGCCTTTCCAACGTGGACGGCGTCATTGACGACATCCAGCGGGAGCAGGGGGTGGCCTACGCGCCCTTGCAGCGTCAGGCGGTGCGGCAGGCGGCGGAGGGCGGCGTATTGCTGCTTACCGGCGGCCCCGGCACCGGCAAGACCACGTCCCTCAGGGGCATACTGGCGCTGTACCGCCGCATGGGGCTGGAGACGGCGCTGCTGGCGCCTACCGGTCGGGCGGCCAAGCGGTTAGGGGAGGTCACCGGCGGCGAGGCGCAGACCATCCACCGCGCGCTGGGCATGAGCTACAACGAGCTTACCGGCCAAACGACCTTCCGGAAAAACGCAGAGGAACCGCTGGAAGCCCACGCCGTCATCGTGGACGAGATGAGCATGGTAGATCTGGAGCTGATGCGCTCCCTGCTGGAAGCGCTGCGCCCGGGCTGCCGTCTCGTCATGGTGGGCGACCCCGATCAGCTCCCCTCGGTAGGGGCGGGCAATGTGCTGGGCGACCTGCTGCGCAGCGGCGTGGTGCCTACGGTGTCGCTGACGCAGGTGTTCCGTCAGGCGGAGCAGTCCGCCATCATCCGCAGCGCTCACGCCGTCAACGAGGGGCAGCCGCCCAAGCTGGATAACGGACAGGGCGACCTGTTCTTCCTGTGCCGCCGGTCAGCCGACCGGCTGGTGCAGACGGTGGTGGAGCTGTGCCGTGACCGGCTGCCCACCAAAATGCACATCCCGCCGGAGCAGATACAGGTGCTGTCTCCCACGCGGAAGGGTGCCTGCGGCACGGCGTCGCTGAATCGGGCGCTGCAAGCGGCGCTGAATCCCCCTGCTGCCGGAAAACGGCAGAAGCAGTGGGGCGACATGGTGTTCCGCGTGGGCGACCGTGTCATGCAGACGAAGAACAACTACGACGTCATCTGGGAGAAGGACGACGGTACCGCCGGCAGCGGTATTTTCAACGGGGATGTAGGCGTCATCGAGGACATCGACCCCTCCGGCGAGATCATCGTCATCCGGTTCGACGACCGGCTGGCCACCTATACCGCCGATCTGCTGTCCCAGTTGGATATGGCCTACGCCATTACGGTACATAAGTCACAGGGCAGCGAGTACACGGCGGTGATCTTCGTCTCCGCCCCCGCCGCACCGTCGCTGATGGTGCGGGGCGTGCTGTATACCGCCATCACACGGGCGCGGGAGCTGCTGATCTTAGTGGGTGACGACACCATACCCGCCAAAATGGCCGCCAACGACCGGCAGCAGCGCCGGTACAGCGGCCTGAGGCGGAGATTAAAGGAGGGCATGGAACGATGACCATCAACGAATCTCTGGACAGGGCGCAAAAGAGTATGCTGGACTTTTTCTTCCCCCAGCACTGCCCCTTCTGCGGCCGTATCGCCGGTAAGGCGCTGCTGTGCCCGAAATGCGAAAAGGAGCTGCCCCACTGCACCGAGGTGCGTACCGGCACCTTTGGCGAGTGCGCTGCGCCGCTGTATTACGAGGATGCGGTGCGGGACGCGGTGCTGGGCTTCAAGTTCAAGGGCAAGGTGGGCTATCTCAACTGCTTCGGCATGATGATGGCGGAGACCGCCGCCGCGTCCTTTGCCGACCGGTTCGACGCGGTGACGTGGGTGCCGGTGAGCAAGAAGCGGCTGAAAAAGCGGGGCTTCGACCAGTCCCGTATGCTGTGCGCCAGCCTGTGCGTGGACTGGCACACGGAGCCGCTGGAGACGCTGCGCAAGACAGTGGACAATCCGCCCCAGTCGGGGTTAGAGGATCCCGCCCAGCGCCGCTCCAACGTGCTGGGTGTCTACGAGGCGGTGGAGCCGGAGCGGATCGCCGGTAAGCGGCTGCTGCTCATCGACGATATACTCACCACCGGCGCTACCATGACGGAGTGCGTTCGGGTGCTGAAAGCGGCAGGTGCCGCCGACGTGGTGTGCCTGACGCTGGCTATGGTGCGGGAAAAATGAGAATGAAGCGGGGCAGAGGGGAGCAGAATAGAGAAAATCAGCATGATTTTCATTTCACCCGTTGCAAAATCCGTTTTCAGTCGGTATAATAGGGAGTCAGAGGTTAACGGACGTGTCTGTCCGTCTGTGTAAACGAAACGGGAATAGAGGTACAATATTATGTGTTCAATTGCGAAAGATATCGGTATCGATCTGGGTACCGCCTCCGTACTGGTCTACGTCAAGGGTAAGGGCGTAGTGCTGAACGAGCCGTCGGTGGTGGCTATCGACAAAAACACCGGCAAGCTGCTGAAGGTAGGCGCGGAAGCGCAGGCCATGCTGGGTCGTACCCCGGGCAACATCGTGGCCATTCGCCCCCTGCGTGAGGGCGTTATCTCCGATTACGACATGACGGAGCGTATGCTGCGTGAGTTCCTCCACAAGGTAGTGGGCGGCTTCCAGCTCTTCAAGCCCCGTGTCATCATCTGCGTGCCCTCCGGCATTACGGAGGTCGAGGAACGTGCCGTGGTGGATGCCGGTATTCAGGCCGGTGCCCGCCGTGTGTACCTCATCGAGGAGCCGGTAGCCGCGGCCATCGGCGCCGGTATCGACATTTCCAAGCCCGACGGCCACATGGTGGTGGACATCGGCGGCGGCACCAGCGACATCGCCATCATCT
>CAZTHY010000014.1:0-13125 GCA_964613205.1 uncultured Oscillospiraceae bacterium | reverse complement strand
TGATCCCTTCCGTCACGGCTTCGCCGTGCCACCTCCCCTTTAAAAAGGGGAGGCTTTTTTCTGCCGCCGCGCAAAAAAAGAAGCCCTTACGGGCTTCTTTTTTTGCAAAGGTCAATTAGAAGAACTTCTTCTTTCCCATGTAACCCATACCGAGGACGGAGGACACCGCCATCACACCATAGATGGCAATACCGGCGTCGAAGGTGGTGGGGCTGGTGGACTTGTCAGTGGTGGTAGTGGAAGAAGCCGCACCGCCGTGGTGGATAATGCGGGGAGGATAGGCTTCGCGCACCTCGAAGGTGGAGAAGTGGGTGGTCGTCCAGGTCAGCTTGCCATCGACATAGGTGGCGTTCATGCGCTCCTTGGTAACGCCGTTCTCCACATAGTAAACGTACACGCGCTTGTTGGCGTTCTGCTGGATGTAGTCCACAGTGACCGTTGCGGAACCCTTGCTGTTGCTGGAGGAGTACACGGAAGTGGTGTTGCCGTCCTCATCAACCGCTTCGATGGTGACCTCGTAGCGCTTGGTGTGGTTGGAGTTGTCGTCATCGGTGGTGTCCTTGACAGTCATCCGCAGTTCAGTCACAGTGCCCTCAACACTATTAAGGTTTGTCGTGATGGCCTCAAGAGCCTTCTTGTCCAGCGTGATGGTGCCCACATCGGTCTTAATAACGACGGTGACATTGTCAGCGTCAGCTGCGCTGTTAGCCATCGTGGCTACAACGTCCGTAGGAACATTGACAATAGCCGTGGTGGTCTCGTTGTTGCTGCCGGTAGTAGCGTCAATGGTGTGGGTGACAGTCGTTGTAGCGTTTTCACCGGTGCCGGAGGTGGTAGTGGTCGTAGTGCTTTCGTTGACAGTGGAAGAAGTCTCGTTCTTCTTGTTGTCAGTGCTGGTGGTAACGCGCTTTACCAAGCCCTCGATTGCGGCTTCGATGTCCGTAGCCATCTTAGTAACCGCAGCCTGCTCATCGATGGTCTTGCCAGTAACAACAGCATCAACAGCGGCAGTCAGCTTCGCATAGCTATCGGTAGTGTAGTCAGCTTCATTGTACTTAGCGGCCTTTTCAAGAGCAGCGTTCACAGCGGTATAGTCAGCCAACTTCATGCCCACGGTGTAAGTGGTAGCGCCGTTGGCAGTCTTTTTAGTCACAGCATAGTTTTCGGCTACATAGTCCTTGGGGTTAGTAGCGAACGTACCGCCGGTGACAACGCCGACAAAATTAGGATTAGTACCTGTCTCGACAATTGCGCCGTTAAACGTACCGCCATTGACAGTCAGTTTATGGACAGCGTCTTCTTTAGCGCCGCTGGAAGAAATCTCAACCTTGCCATTGATGACGCTCTTGCCCTCTACGGTGACATTGGGACCAGTATAGGAGGAATAGCGGCATACGTCAAACGCCCAAGAACGATCACCTTCTCTGGCGGTGATAGTAGTGTCCTTGATAAGCACAGTACCGTTGTTGTTGGACAGGGTATAATTTCCCATATTAGACTGGGGGTTAAGATTCTTGCCGTCCAAAACCATATTGTCGAGCGTGAGATCAGCGTAGTTCTGAATGATAAACTTGATGTTGCCACCCTTGGAGGTATCTGTGACCGGAGTCAGATTATCCTTGTCAATATTGATCGTACCATTCTTGAAGACGATGGTAGAACCCTTAAGAAGCTGGAAACCCTGCGTTTCCGTGTTCTCAGAACCAGCACCAGGCTTGTTCATGGTGACAGTGTGACCATCAAAGTCAACGGTGAGATTCTTTCCGGTGGGAACAGATACACCGCACATACCGCTTATGTTGCTTGCCAGCTTGATAGTCGTGCCGCTGGTAGCGTACTTCATGGCGTTGGCAAGGTCAGTATAAGCACCGCCGGAGACGGCGATGGGATTCGTTTCAGCGCTAACATTAGTCTCCTTGAAGATTTCGCCTGTCACATTAGCGCCATTCAGCGTAACCTTGACATCATCGGTACCTTTGCTCTGAGGATCCGCTACGACCACGGCTTTAGCACCGCTTGCCGCCACGATATTACCGCCGGTAACATTCACAGTAACGCCCAAATTGGTAGTATGCTCCGCAACAACGATTGCTGAACCCTTGGTAGTACTGCCATTATCATTTGCCACGGGTGCCGTATAGTCGCCAGTAGCCTTAATCGTTCCGCCCTTCACATCCAACGTGCCAGCGCGCATTTCAATGCCTGTGCCGCCACTGATAGTGCCGCCGTTAACCGTCAAAGTGCCCTTCTGCGGATGATAGATGGCGCAATTGCTTTGAGACGTGATTTCTGCACCATCATTGATGGTTATTTCGGTTTCGCTATAATTCACACTGCCGCCGATGGAACCATTACCTTGGATAGCAGCGTACTCTCCATTTGCGGTCAATTTGCCGCTAATATCAGCTGTAGCCCCTTTGCCTACAATCCATACACAAATGCGATTCGTGGAGGTGATACTGACACCAGAGTCAATAATTAAAGAACTACTAATCGGAGAATTATGATTGGCTGAATAATCACCAAACACTACAATTGCTGCTATTTGACTATCATCTGAACTTGAAAAAGAAATGCCGCCTTGGTTAGGCCGGCTATTCGTAAGAGTAAGCTTACCTTTGTACACCTGAAACGCAGATTTGGTAGTTGCTGTAATAGTATGGCCATTCAAGTCGAGAGTCAGTTCGTGATTATTTCCAACCTTTGCTCTAGAGGTTGACAGCGTCACATCTCTCATCAACTTGTAGGTGCCGTACTCGGGCAGACTGTCTGTTGCAGTCCACTCTTTCACCGTTTCTGTCGCAAAAACGGCAGTCGGCAGCAGCGTTAGCGCCATTAGGAGCGCTAACAAGATACTTGTCAACTTTTTCATTTGTTTGACCCCTCTAAAAATAATATTCCGCGAAACGCCTCCAACGTTTCCCTGCGGCGGTATGGCAGGGCTCCCAATGGAGACACCCGCGGTAACTTACATTATAGCACTCATTTTCTCAAAGTCACGACCTCTCGTCAAAAAATCTGACTTTCTACCTATTGCACAAACCAACCCCACACTTTTTGGGCATTTTGTTGTGATTTGGAAAAAGAAAACGCCCCCGACGGGGCCAAGTCACCTTCAAAAACAAAAGACACGACTTGCGTCGTGTCTTTCTATTTTGGAGGTGACACCCGGATTTGAACCGGGGAATGAGGGTTTTGCAGACCCTTGCCTTACCACTTGGCTATGTCACCGTGTCAGCAAGGAGTATTATACTATACCCGCCGGCCATTGTCAAGAGATAATACGCAAAAACTTCCCGCGAAAATTCTCCCCGCGAAACGGCGAAAAAGCAGGGTCTCCGGCGAACCGGAGACCCTGTATGCGTTTATCCGCCGATGAAATCACCCATGTCGGGTATCAAGTCCGACCAGCCGGACTGGTCGGGCAGGTCGTCATCCTCGGGGATGTCGTTGCCCACGTCGTCCTGATCGGGGGAGTCGGGCATATTGGCGCTGTTGCCGAACTCGTCACCGAAGAAGCCGCCGTAGCCCTGCATCACAAAGGCGTCCTCCACCTCGATGTCCTCGTGACCCTCGATAAGCTCACGGTTGTAGTTCAGCATGGTGCCGCTGGCGGGTGTGACGTTGCCGTCATCGTCCACAAAGCTGATGCTGTACGTGTTGGAGGTGTGCATGGTGCAGGCGGTGGTAGGCGCGTTGTCGGTGGCCACCAGCGCGGTGTAGGCGCGGCTGCCGCGGACGTCGTTCATGCAGTTCTCCGTGGCCAGCAAGCCGCTGTCGGCGCAGACCGTCACCGATGTGACGCCGGAGCAGGAGAAGAAGTCCTTGTCGGGCAGATCCTCGTGGATGGCGCTCATCACCTTGCGGAAGATGGCGGAGCAGGGGTTGCCGCTGGCTACGATCTGCTGGTTGTGGGCGTAGCCCGCCCACACGGCGCAGGTGTAGTAGGGCGTGTAGCCCACGAAGTAACGATCCTTGTTGCTGTTGGTGGAACCGGTCTTACCGGCGATGTGCATACCGCTGAACTGCGCCTCGTAGCCGGTGCCGTTAAGGGCGGCCTCCTGCAGCAGGTGGTTGATGAGGGCGGCGGTGGTGTTCTTCATGGCCACGGTGGACTGGGCTTCGTTCTCCAGGATCACATTGCCGTTGGCGTCCTCCACGCGGATGAAGGTGCGGGGGCTGGTGTAGATGCCCTCGTTGACGAAGGCGGCGTAGGCGGCGGCCATTTCCGTGGTGGTAACGCCCTTTTCAAAGCCGCCCAGCGCCATGTTGCCCACCTGCTGGGAGTCGGTGGCGGTGAGATTCTCAAAGCCCAGCTTGTCCACCAGGAAGTCGTAGGAGCGATCCACGCCGTAGGCCAGATTGGTGCGGACGGCGCAGGTGTTCAGCGACTGGGCGATAGCGGTGTGCAGCGGGACGAGACCGCGGTAGCGGTTGTCGGCGTTCTTCGGCCACACGTCGTCGTTGAGCAGCATGGGGTAGTCGTCGATGACGGTGGCGCCGTTGATGGTGCCGTCATCCAGCGCCGGTGCGTAGGTGGACAGGGGCTTGATAACGGAGCCGCACTGCCGGACGTTGGTGGCCCAGTTCCAGCCGCGGTCTACCTTCTTCTCACCGCTGCCGCCGATCATGGCCACCACATAGCCGTTGGTGGGGTCGATGATGGTAAAGGCGATCTGCAATTGGTCGGTCTGCTTTTCGCCGTTGGAATCGGTGTAGCTGGCGGTGTAGGGGATGTTGTCCAGATCGTAGCACACATCCTCTGCGATCTTCTGATACTTGGGGTTTTGGGTGGTGTAGATCTTGTAGCCCTTGCCGTAGACCATCTGCACCGCCTGATAGTGGGCGGAGCGGGTCTCGCCGCTCTCGTCCACCTTGTCGGTAAGACCGTACTTCTCCACCAGCGCATCGGCCACGTCGTCGATCATGGCCTCGGTGAACCAGGAGTTCTGACTCTTGATGGCGGGCTCCTCGTCCTCCTCGTCGTCGGTATCGGTGTCGTCGGGAAGGTCGGTGTCGTCGTCATCGTCCAGCACATCGCTGTTGGAACCGGTGTACTTGCCGGACAGGGTGAAACCGTTGGCAAACTGGATGTCCTCCGCCTTGGCCTCCTCATACTCCGCCTCGGAGATCATGCCCTGAGACAGCATTTCGCCTAAAATGAGAAGCTGACGGTCGCGGTTGTTCTCGCGGCTCCATGCGCTGAGCATGGGGTCGTAGGCGGAGGGGTTGTTGGTGATGCCCATCAGACTGGCGCACTCCGCCAGCGTCAGATCGGACACGTCCTTGTCGAAATACGTCTGCGCCGCCGTCACTACGCCGTAGCAGCTCTGACCGAAGAATACCTCGTTGAGATAGGCCTCCAGGATCTCGTCCTTCTCGTAGCGGGTCTCCATCTCCAGCGCGCGGTAGATCTCCGTCACCTTACGCTTGACGTAGACCTGATTGTCGCCGGTCTTGTTCTTGATGAGCTGCTGGGTGATGGTGGAGCCGCCCTGCACGTCGCCGCCCAGCAGCGTGCTGAGCATGGCGCGGAGGGTGCCTTTCCAGTCCACACCCTCGTGGCTGTAAAAGCGCTTGTCCTCAATGGCCACGGCTGCGTCCTGCAAATACTGGGGGATGGCGTCCAGATCGGTCCAGATGCGGTTTTCCGCGTTCATGAACAGCGTCTGATACATGACCCACTCGCCGCTGTCGGGATCCTGATAGTACAGCTCCGTGGACACGCTGGACTCGAACTCGTCCAGATACACCTCCACGTTGCCCTTCAGGGCGCTGTTGACGTAGGTCATGAAGATGCCGACGAAGATGGCCATGGTCACCACGCCTACCAGCGCAATGGTACCGATGATCTTGCCGGCCTTCTTCCAGCCGTTTTTCTGACGGGGCGTCATATGCTCCACCCGCTCCTGTGCGTCGTGGTACAGGCGCTCCGCGCTCTCCTTGGCCTCGTATTCTATGTGCCGGGCGCTCTGCCGGGCACGCTTTCCGAAACCGGACAGCGGCTTTTTGCGGTTGTTTTCACTCAAAACAGGGCACCTTCCTTTCTTTTTTTGTTCGCTGGGGCGGTCAAATGCCGCCGCTGCGGTGGGCGTATCACATAAAAACCCACTATAAAGAACATTTTACCACACCTGTCAAATCAGAAAAAGAGCTTTTTTGAGAAATTTTGCACTAATTCACCGGTCTATTTTTGAAATTATGCCCCATTTTGGCGATTTCAGTACCGTAATGGGGAGAAAAGTCCAACGAAAGCCACTTGCAATTTGTCTCCGTTTAGGGTATAGTAATAGTACCTACAAACGAGGAGGTTCTCCCATGAGCGAAGAATACGGCCCCAATTTTATCACCCTTACCGACGAGGACGGCAACGACATCGAGCTGGAATACGTGGACGCCATTGAGGTGGACGGTCAGACGTATATGGCGTTCTTCCCCACCGTGGAGGACGAGAGCGACGAGGCGGCCGCCGAGGATTTCGGTCTGGTCATCCTCAAGTCCGTCATGGAAAACGGCGAGGAGCTTTTGAGCACGCTGGACAGCGACGAGGAGCTGGAGCGGGTCTACGACCTGTTCATGGAGCAGCTCATGGCCGACGAGGACGAGGAAAACTGACGGTATTTTCCCCTTATACTTTCAGCGGGGATGTGAAATACTAACACGACAGATGCACCATTTTGAAAGGAGGACGCACCATGGGTCAGACAGATAGTCAATTCAAGGCGTTTATCCGTTTTGTGTTGGACGCGCTGCGGGAGATCGCGGCGGAGACCGATGAGGAGAAACGAGCCGCCAAGATGGAAAAGGTATTGGATAACCTGCAAAAGACACTGGAAGATTGACCGCAAAGGGGCGGCGTTCGCCCCTTTGCGCTGAACGATGGGCAGCGGTTCTATTTATCCTGACATTGGTTATACGGGACATCGGCTCGGTAGACGGTTTGCAGGCCTCCCGCCTGCCGTTGCGGGCGGAAGTTGGAAGCAGTAAAGTCAGCCGGAGATGACCCACCTGCGAGCTGTGCAGGTTATAACTGGCCGCTGCTCATCGCTGAGGAAATAAGGCTCTTTCCCAAAAGGGAGAGAGCTTTATTTCTGCTTTTTGGCAAAAATGTTCACAATTTCCGGCGCTTTCCCCCTTGCGGAATGACGCGCTATCCTGTATAATAGTTCGGTATCACAGGAACAAGGGCGTATTGCGCCCAAAATCGAGAGGAATGAATAGTTAATGAGCGCATCAAGAGAAAAGAAAATTCGTCAGGAGCTGGCAGCACAGGGCGTTACCGACCCCAAGCTGATCCGTGAAGCCGAGGCCAAGGCCAAGGCACGCAAGACCAACCTCCTGTACGGCATCATTGCCGTGGTGTTCGTGGTGGTGGCGGCTGTACTGCTGGTGTACAACTCCGGCGTGCTGCAGCGCGGCGCTACGGCGCTGACCATCGACGGCGAGAAGTACACCCCTGCACAGGTGGACTATTACTATGCCACCGTCCGCAGCAATCTGGTCAACGGCGGCTACGCTGCCTATTACGGATTGGATACCTCCAAGCCGCTGAGCCAGCAGACCGTCAGCGACACCGCCAAGATGCTGCTGGGCATCGAGGACGAGAGCGAGATGACGTGGGATGCGTACATCCGCGACACCGCCATCGAGACGCTGACCCTCCGTGTCAAGGCTGCCAAGGAAGCCGAGGCTGCCGGCATGGTGGAGGACGAGCACATCAACGAGGAGATCGAGGCCACCATGGACGAGATCGCCGGCTACGCCAAGCAGAACGGCTACTCCACCAAGGAGTACCTGAAGCTGATCTTTGGCGGCAACATGACCGTGGACACCTTCAAGGAAATGGTGAAGCTGGACGATCTGGCCAGCCACTACATGAGCCACTATCAGGAGGAGCTGACCTACTCCGTCAGCGACCTGGAGGCGTACTATCAGGATAACCGTGACACCTTCGACGTGGCCGATTACGACTACGTCTACTTCCGCGGCACCGCTCCCTCCACCACTGACGCCGACGGCAACGCCGTGGAAGCCAGCGACGAGGAGAACGCCGCCGCCCGTGAAGCCGCCCTCAAGAACGCCGAGGAAGCCATGAAGCGCTACGCCGACGGCGAGAGCCTTGAGGACATCGCCGAAGCGCTGGACGGCACGTTCAGCGCCCAGACCGACGTGCCCAAGTCCAGCTCCGCCGTGTCCGACTGGGTGTTTGACAGCGCCCGTCAGGAGGGTGACATCTCCGTGGTGGACAGCGACCCCAACGTCTATGTGGTGCTGTTCCGCAGCGTAGGCCGTAACGACTACGCCACCGTGGACGCCCGCCACATCCTGTTCATGGTGGACAGCAGCGAGCTGGACAGCGAGAGCGAGACCTACGAGTCCGACCTGCAGGCGCTGAAGGACGCAGCCAAGCAGGAGGCGGAGGACGCCCTTGCCCAGTGGAAGGCCGGTGCTGCCACTGAGGACAGCTTTGCCGAGATGGCCAACGAGCTCAGTGACGACGGCGGCTCCAACACCGTGGGCGGCCTGTATGAGAAGATCTACAAGGGTCAGATGGTCACCGAGTTCAACGATTTCTGCTTCGCCGAGGGCCGCAAGGCCGGTGACACCGGTATCGTCTACAACGAAGGCGGCTATACCGGCTACCACGTCATCTACTATGTGGGCGAGAATGTGCCCTACTGGCAGGTAGAGGTGGAGACTGCCCTCCGCAACAGCGACTACAACGAGTGGACTGAGGGCTTGATCGCCAGCGCCGACGTGGTGCTGGAGAGCGGTATGAAGTATGTGGGCTGACCGTAAGGAAGCCTTTCTCCGCACGGAAATGATTTTAGGCTCCGCTGCACTGGACAAACTCCGCCACAGTCATGTGGCGGTGTTTGGACTGGGCGGCGTGGGCAGCTACGCCGCTGAGTGCCTGGCACGCAGCGGCGTTGGCACGTTGACGCTGATCGATCAGGATACCGTCTCTCTCAGCAACGTCAACCGCCAGCTCTACGCCCTCCGCTCCACCGTGGGACGGTACAAGGCCGACGTGGCGGCGGAGCGCTGCCGCGACATCGATCCCGACATCACCGTCTATCCCATCTGCGGGACGTATGACGCGGCACATCGGGAGGACTTCTTTACCCATCGGTACGACTACATCGTGGACTGCATCGACCTGGTGAGCTGTAAGCTGGACTTGATCGAGCAGGCGCACCTGCGGGGCATCCCCATCGTCTCCGCACTGGGCACGGGGAACAAGCTGGATCCCCAGCTGCTGCGTATTGCGGATATTGGCGAGACCTACGGCTGCCCGCTGGCGCGTGTCATGCGGAAGGAACTGAAAAAGCGGGGCTTTGCCCACCTGCGGGTGGCGTTCAGCCCCGAGGAACCCCACCCCACCACCCAGCCGGAGACACCGCCCCCGGGGCGGCGCTCCGTCCCCGCCAGCGTGGCGTGGGTACCCGCCACGGCGGGGCTGCTGCTGGGCGGCACCGTGGTGCAGGACATCGTAAACGGAGAGGGGCTGATTCCATGACGCTGACAGGCGCACTGGTCAACGGCGGTGTCATCGTGGTGGCCGGTATCATCGGTACGCTGGGCGGCAAGCTGATGCCGGAGAAGATGAAGGAGACGGTGCTGTCCGCCTCGGCACTGGTGTCCATCGGCATCGGTATCGAGGGGGCTATCGGCAGCGCCAACCAGCTCATCCCCATCCTGTCCCTGATCTTAGGCACCGTCATCGGTGAGCTGCTCCACATTGAGGAGGGCGTCAACCGCATCGGTGACGGCTTGCAGCGGCGGTTCAGCAAGCTGGGACGCATTACCGAGGGCTTCGTCACCGCCACGCTGGTGTTCGCCGTGGGCGCTATGGCGGTGATGGGCGGGCTGAAAAGCGGCCTCCAGCATGACCACAGCATCCTCTTTGCCAAGTCCGTCATCGACGGCGCGGCGGCGCTGGCCTTCGCCGGTTCCATGGGCATCGGCGTGGCCTTTGCGGGACTGTCGGTGTTCGTGGTGGAGGGCGGCATTGCACTGCTGGCCTCGCTGCTGGCGACGGTGTTGACGGAGGCGGTCATCACGGAGATCACCGTCACCGGCTCGCTGCTCATCATCGGAATCAGTCTCAACGTACTGGGTGTGACGAAGCTGCGGGTGCTGAACATGACGCCTGCGCTGCTGCTGCCCATCCTGCTTTGCCAATTCATGTAAGCACGAATACGCAAAAAAAGAACGCCTTTCGGCGTTCTTTTTTTGCTTACAGCTCTTTTACACGCAAGTCCAGCACATCGGGACGGGCGTAGTGGCCTACGCAGTCCAGCTCCATGCGGCTGGCGGGCACCTTCTGCATATCCAAGTCGGCGTAGATGATGGCTTCCTCGTCCCACACCGTCTCCGAAGCGTCGTGGCCGAAGGGGTCGATGACGCAGCTTCCGCCGCGGCAGGCAATATCCGGCAGGGCGGCGATCTCCGTCTCGGCGGAGACGGTGGCGGGGTAGTCCTCCCGCCGGAAGATAAGGTCGGCGTTGATGAAGTAGCAGTGTCCCTCGATGGCGATATGGCGGATGGTGTTCTGCCATTCGGGGTTGTCGTTGGTGTTGGGGGAGATGTACAGGCTGATGCCCTTTTCATACAGCGCCGCACGGGCAAGCGGCATATAGCTCTCCCAGCAGATCAGGTTGGCCATAGGCCCCCAGGGGGTATCCATCACGGGGAAGAAATCCCTGTCCGCGTCGCCCCACACCACCCGCTCACTGCCGGTGGGCTTCAGCTTCCGGTGGTTCATGGCGGTGCCGTCGGGGGCGATCATCACGTTGGAGTTGTACAGCGTCCCCGTCACTGCGTCCCGCTCGGAGTAGCCCATGCTGAGGTACACGCCCAGCGCCTTGGCCTTGTCGATGAGCGCTTTGATCTCTGCGCCGTCAAAGAGCAGGGAGTTGTCGTAGTAGTTCTTCCAGTCCGCGCGGCCATCCGCCTTCCGGCTGCCCACGGTGAAGCCGAAGGTCATGCCGTAGGGATAGCCGGGCAGGAACAGTTCGGGGAATACGATGAGCTCTGCGCCCTGCTGGGCGGCCTCATCGATAAGGGTCAGCGCTTTCTCCAGTCCCTTGTCCTTGCGGAACATCACCGGAGTGGCCTGTACGATGGCCAGACGGCAGGTGTCTTTTACGTCTCTCATAGGTAGACCTCCTCATTAAATTACAGCGGCCTCAATAGCCGAAGATCATGCTGCGGTCGATGTCCTCAATGGCGTGGGCGCCGCACATGGCCATGGCGTCCGCCAGTTCCGCTTGCAGCTTGTCCACATAGACCTGTACGCCCTCTGCGCCGCCGCCGTAGACCATGGTGACGAAGGGGCGGCCGATCAGCACGCCGTCGGCACCCAGCGCCAGCGCCTTGAACACGTCCATGCCGGAGCGGATGCCGCCGTCCACCAGCACCGTCATCTGGCCGCCTACCGCGTCCACGATGGCGGGCAGCACCTCCGCCGTAGCGGGGCAGTGATCCAGCACACGGCCGCCGTGGTTGCTGACCACGATGGCGCTGGCACCGGCCTGCAGCGCCTTTTCCGCGCCGCGGACGGTCATCACGCCCTTGAGGATGAAGGGTTTGCCGCCGCACAGGGAGACGATGTCCCGCAGCTCCTCCACCGTTTTGCTGCCGGCAGGGGGTGTCAGGTTCTTCAAAAAGGGCAGTCCCGCCGCGTCGATGTCCATGGCGATGGCCAGCGGGTCGGCATCCAGCGCCAGCGACAGCTTCTGCTCCATGACCTCACGGTTCCACGGCTTCACCGTAGGCACGCCGCAGCCGCCGTTTTCTTTCAGCGCCGCCGCTGCACCGGCCATCACCGTGGGGTCAACGCCGTCACCGGTGAAGGCGGCAATGCCCGCCGCACCGCAGGCGGGAACGAGAATGTCGTTGTACGCGCCGTCGTCGTACTTGTCGCCGTAGTGGAGGCGCATGGCGCCTACCGGCGCGGCGAACACCGGCAGCTTCATCTTCCGGCCAAACAGGGTGCAGGACGTGTCCACCGGCTTATTTTCGCAGATGGTGTCCATATTGACGCACAGCTCCTGCCACTTCTGATAGTTGCGGATGAAGCCGGTGCCGTCGCCCTTCGCCCCGGGGCCGGGGATGGTGTTTTTGCACGTCACGCCGCTGCAAACGGCGCAGGCCTTGCAGTACGGTCCCATGCAGGTGCGGGCGGCGGTGAGAATGTCCTGATACGTCATACCGCTGCCTCCTTGTCCTCCGTCACGTCGATGAAGTCCTCAATGCCCAGGATCTGCCGCGCCGCCTCCACCGGCATACGCACCACATGGTGCAGGTCGCCGGCGGCGGGGTAGAACAGCTCATGGTGCAGCAGCGAGCGGTCGAAATAGACGGCCACGCCCTCCTTCACGCCGAAGGGCCCCACGCCGCCAGGGGGATGGCCGATCAAGTCCTCCACGTTTTCGTGGGGGATCATTTTGGCCTTTTTGTGGAAATAGCCCTTGTACTTTTTGTTGTCGATGCGGGAGTCACCGGACACCACGATGAGGATAGGTTCCTCGCCCACCAGAAACGACATGGTTTTGGCGATTTGATCCGAGTCGCAGCCGATGGCATCCGCCGCCAGCGCCACCGTAGCGCCGGTGTGGGGCAGCGCCATGATGGCACCCTCCAGCGAGGTGCCCTTCAACGCTGCCGTTACACTTTCAAGAGACACAAAAGTCCCTCCTCTCTTACAGCCGTCAAAGACGGAAATGGATATGGAATAAAAGTATTATACCATAATCGCAGCAAAAAACAAGCACCCGCAAAAGCAGGTGCTTGTAAAAGGCAGGGGTAAGTTTAGCGCTTGCTGAACTGAGGAGCTCTACGGGCGGCCTTCAGACCGTACTTCTTACGCTCCTTCATACGAGGATCGCGGGTGAGGAAACCGGCCTTCTTCAGGATGGCGCGGTACTCGGGGTTCACCAGCAGCAGAGCGCGGCTGATGCCGTGACGCAGAGCGCCGGCCTGGCCGGACACGCCGCCGCCCTCGACGGTAGCCACGATGTCCACCTTGCCCAGGGTGTTGGTAGCGTTCAGAGGCTGACGAACCACCATCTTCAGAGTCTCCAGACCGAAGTACTCGTCGATGTCGCGGCCATTGATGGT
>CAZTHY010000013.1:6261-13437 GCA_964613205.1 uncultured Oscillospiraceae bacterium | reverse complement strand
TGTTCGGCCTGGAGTGCCCCAACTTCATGGATCTTGAGATCACCGAGACCGAGCCGGGTCTTGCCGGCAACACCGCCACCAACACCCTCAAGCCCGCCACTGTGGAGACCGGTGCTGAGGTGAAGGTGCCCCTGTTCATCAACATCGGCGACAAGATCACCATCGACACCCGCACCGGCGAGTATATCGGCCGCTGCAAGTAAGTCAACATCAACCGACTGCACAGAAAGGAGCTTACACATGGAGATTTCTGAGAAGGTAGCGTACCTGAAGGGTTTGGCCGAGGGTCTGGCGCTGGACACCGAGACCAAGGAGGGCAAAATCCTGTCCGCCATCATTGATGTGCTGGACGACATGGCCGAGAAGTTCGCGGAGATCGACGACGAGCTTTGCGACGTGGAGGACGGTCTGGATGCCGTCAGCGACGATCTGAGCGACGTGGAAGAGACGCTGTACTTCGCCCTCGAGGATGACGATGAGGACGAGGACGACGAGGATGACGATGACGAGCTGTTTGTCACCACCTGCCCCGAGTGCGAGGAGGAGGTTATCTTCGACGAGACCGTGCTGGAGGACGGCGAGGTGGTCTGCCCCAACTGCGGCGCCAAGCTGGAATTCGACCTGAGCGACCTCGTGGACGACGAGGACGAGGACGAGGAATAATCCCACGAAACTTGAAAACTCCGCCGCAAGGCGGAGTTTTTTTGCCCTCTTTCATCAAAAATCCGGTGGAAAACAGGTTTTAGGGCGTAATTGCTGTTTACTTAACAGAAAAAAAGCGGTATAATACAGGGTACTACACTTTGCGCCCCGCGCAAAGACCGATTTGAGGTATGAGGAATGAAAACGCAAGAAAAGCTGAACATGACCATGCTCTGCGACTTTTATGAGCTGACTATGGGCAACGGTTATTTCGAGGCGGGCTACAAGGACCGCATCACCTACTTTGACGTGTTTTTCCGCAAAGTGCCAGATGGCGGCGGCTTCGCCATTGCCGCCGGTCTGGAGCAGCTCATCGACTACATCGAGAATCTGCACTTCACCGAGGAGGACATCGCTTACCTGCGGGGTCGGAACCTGTTCAGCGAGGAATTTCTGACGTATCTGCGGGACTTCCGCTTCACCGGCGACATCTACGCCATCCCCGAGGGCACGCCGGTATTCCCCAAGGAGCCGCTGGTGGTGGTGCGTGCGCCGGCCATCGAAGCCCAGCTCATCGAGACCTTTACGCTGCTGACCATCAACCACCAGAGCTTGATCGCTACCAAGGCCAACCGCATCGTCCGCGCCGCCAAGGGGCGCACCGTGCTGGAATTCGGCTCACGCCGCGCGCAGGGCGCTGACGCGGCCATCGTAGGCGCACGGGCGGCCTACATCGGCGGCTGCGCCGGTACCGCCTGCACCATCTCCGACGAGGTCTATGGCGTTCCCGCCGGCGGCACTATGGCGCACGCCTGGGTGCAGATGTTTGACAGCGAGTACGAGGCCTTCAAGACCTACTGTCAGACGTATCCCACCAACGCAACGCTGCTGGTGGACACCTACAATACGCTGAAATCCGGCGTGCCCAACGCCATCCGCGCCTTCAACGAGGTTTTGAAGCCGCTGGGCATCACCCAATGCGGCATCCGGCTGGACTCCGGCGACCTGGCGTATCTGACCCGCAAGGCGCGGCAGATGCTGGACGAGGCGGGCTGGACGGAGTGCAAGATCTCCGTGTCCAACTCGCTGGACGAGTACCTCATTCAGGATATGCTGCTGCAAGGCGCACAGATCGACCTGTTCGGCGTAGGCGAGCGGATGATCACCGCCCGCTCTGAGCCGGTGTTCGGCGGCGTGTACAAGCTGGTGGCCGTGGAGGACGGCGACGGCGTGGTGGTGCCCAAGATCAAGGTCAGCGAGAACGTGGAGAAGATCACCATCCCCCATTTCAAGAAGGTGTTCCGCTTCTATGGCCGCGACACCGGCAAGGCCATTGCCGACTATCTCACCGTCTACGACGAGACGGTGGACGACAGCCGGAATCTGACCATCTTCGATCCCATGGCCACATGGAAGAAGAAGGAGGTCTACGACTTCACCGCCCGCGAACTGCTGGTGCCGGTCTTTTTGAACGGCAAGCGGGTCTACGACTGCCCCTCGCTGGAGGAGGTCAAGGCGTACTGCACCCAGCAGGTGGACACGCTGTGGGACGAGGTAAAGCGCTTCGACAATCCCCACCACTACTATGTCGATCTCTCCGACAAGCTGTGGGATATCCAGCAGTCGCTGCTGCGGAATTCCCAGCAGTGACCCATTTTCGTTAAGACTCACCGAAGGCTGAAAGGAGGACTGCCCCATGGCAAAGAACCACAGGACGCACAAGTACCACGTCCAACAGCGGACAGAGCGGCGCATATCGGCGGCGCTGCGGCTGGTGATGGTCGCCGTGCTGCTGCTGGCGCAGATTGGGGTAGTCTTTCTGCTCAGCTTCTTCCTCAGGCAGTACATGGCGGTGGCCTACACGCTGCTGGAACTGCTGTCGGCCATCATCGCCGTGTGCATTTGGGCGCGTCCCGGTGCCACCAGCTATAAGATCGGCTGGATCATGCTGGTGCTGTTCGTGCCGGTGGTGGGTGTGATACTGTACCTGCTGTGGAACGGCTCCCGCCAGTCCAAGCGGCTGGATCTGAAACCGCTGCCGCTGCCGGAGGAGCCCATCGCCCAGCAGGAGCACAGCAAATTACAGCTTGAAAAGCTGCGGCAGACCATGCCCAACTGGCATCCGGTGGCCGCCAAGCTCCACCGCAAGGGCTTTCAGCTCTACCGCGGCACAACGGCGCAGTATCTGCCCTCCGGCGAGGCGTATCTGGAGGATATGCTGCTGCGGTTGGAGGACGCCCAGCGGTTTATCTTCTTGGAGTATTTCATCGCCGGTGAGGGGCAGGTCTGGGATCGGCTCAGCGACGTGCTGTGCCGTAAAAGCCGGCAGGGCGTGGAGGTAAAGCTGATCTTCGACGATTTCGGCTGTATGCTGCGGCTGTCCAACGAGCAGTTGGAGCGGCTGCAGGATGCCGGCGTGGAGGTGAAGCTGTTCAACCCCGTCCACCACTACGTCAACCGACTCTACTTCAACTACCGCGACCACCGGAAGATCACCTGCATCGACGGCGACGTGGCCTACACCGGCGGCGTGAACTTAGCCGACGAGTACGCCAATCTCATCGTCCGCTTCGGCTACTGGAAGGACTGCGGTGTCCGCTTAGAGGGCGAGGGCGCCTGGGGTCTGACCCGCCAGTTCATCCATTTTTGGGAGCGGATGGGCGGCCAGCTCCACTTCGAGCGGGACTACTACCGCCCCGTCCACAGTGCGCCCAGCGCACAGGGCTTTTTCCAGACGGTGGTGGACGGCCCCGACGACAACCCCGACGCACCGGCAGAGGATCTGTTTTTGCAGCTCATCTCACGGGCGCGGCAGAGCGTGTGCATCACCACGCCCTATCTGGCGGTGGACGAGCCTATGATGAAGGCGCTGTGTCTCGCCGGAGACAGCGGTGTGGACGTGCGGCTGCTGATGCCGGGCATCCCCGACCACAAGTTTGCCTACTTGGTGGCGGAGAGCTACTTCGATGAGCTGCTGGATCATAATGTGAAGATATATACCTTTACACCTGGCCTGTTGCATGGCAAAACGGCGCTGGCCGACAGGGAAGTGGCCTTCGTCGGCTCCGTCAATATGGACTACCGCAGCTTCCAGCTCCATTTCGAGTGCGGCGAGGTGCTCTACGGTGTGCCCGCCATCGAATCGCTGCTGGAGGATATGGACAACATCACCGCCAAGAGCCAGCCTATGACGAAGGAGCGGATGGCGCAAAGACCATTTTGGCGGCGGGCGCTGGGCACAGTGCTGCGCTTGTTCGCCATGTGGATGTAGGACTTTCCGAATCTTTTCCGCCCACTCATCGTTGCAGCCGCTTGCCATACACAAAGTATGGCGGCGCTGCTGCGCCTCGATTGGACGAAAAATCTTTCGGAAAGTTGATAGAGGAGGTAGTATGGCCTGTTTTATCTTCGGCGCAGGGGAGTTTTACGGTTTGCCCTGCGCGATCGGCGGTGAGGACGTGGTGATCGCCGCCGACGGCGGCTGGAATGTCTGTAAAGCATTAGGACTTGACCCTGACCTGTTGGTGGGGGATTTCGACTCACTGGGCGAGACACCCGCCTTTGACCGCATCCTCCGCCTGCCGGTGGAGAAGGACGACACCGATATGCTCCGCGCCGTGCGGGAGGGCTTTGACCGCGGCCAGCGGGAGTTCCACCTGCTGGGGGGCATGGGCGGCCGCACCGACCACACCATTGCCAACTTGCAGACGCTGGCGTTTATCGCGGGGCGCGGCGGACAGGGCTGGCTGTACGGCAACGGCGAGCGGTTCACCGCCGTGAAAAACGGCGCGATCACGCTGGAAAAGCGGGAAAAGGGGACTTTTTCCGTGTTCTGTCTCGGCGGCGACGCATCGGGCGTGACGATACAAGGCGGACAGTATACGCTGTCGGACGCCGTGCTGACGGCGGATTTTCCGCTGGGTGTCAGCAACCATTTTATAGGCGAGGACGTTATTATTTCGGTGCAGCAGGGATGCCTGCTCATCGGTATCAATGAAAAGGAGTAGACGATGAACAAGACAATGAAGAAGCTGCTGGCGCTGGTTTTGGCGCTGGTAATGGTAATGGCGCTGACGGCCTGCGGCCAGCAGAAGGCCAACGACGATGCAGCCGATGCTGCACAGTTGGAACTGCCGGTGGCAGACGGCGCGGACATCGGCAGCGGTGCAGTGAGCTTCACCACCGCCGTAACCGGCAAGGATGGCAAGGAGATCACCTTCACAGTCCACACCGACAAGGAGACGGTAGGCGAAGCGCTGCTGGAGCTGGGCATCATCGCCGGTGACACCACGGAATACGGCCTGTACGTCAAATCCGTCAACGGCGAGACCGCCGACTACGACACCGACGGCGCCTATTGGGCGTTCTACATCGGTGACCAGTACGCACCGGTAGGCGTGGACATGGCCTCCGTCGAGGAGGGCGCTACCTACGGCTTCGTCGTGGAGAAAGCGCAGTAAAAGAAGCAGAAAAGCCCCGCTGAGCGGGGCTTTTTTCATGCGTTTTTATGTGTCCAGCGCGTCCATCACGTCTCCCAGCAGGTAGAGGGAGCCGCACACCAGTATGGCGCCCTCGGTGGGTGTCTGCGCCAGTGCGGTGGCCACACCGGCTGAGATCGAGGAACAGGCGGTCACCGGCTTGCTGTACTGTACCAGCAGGGCGGCCAATTCTTCGGCGGGCAGGGCGCGGGGGTTTTGCGGCGTGACGGTGACGAAACGTACCGCCAGCGGGGCGAGACCGTCGTACATACGGCCAAAATCCTTGTCGCCCAGCACGCCGGTGAGGACGGTGACGGGACGATGGGGCAAGTAGTCGCGGATGTTCTCCGTCAGCGCCGCCATGCACTGGGGATTGTGGCCGCCGTCCAGCACGATGAGGGGCTGGCGGTGCAGCACCTGAAACCGCCCTGGCCACTCTGTGGCGGCCAGTCCCGCGCGGATGTGACCTTTGGTGATGTGCCAGCCCCGCTCTTGCAGCGCTTCGAGGATGGTCAGCGCCGTGGCCGCATTGCGGAGTTGGTGACTGCCCAGCAGGGGCAGGCGCAGATCGTCCATATCCCGCCAGCGAAACACCTGCCCCTCCAGCGAGTGGGAGAGGGGCGTCAGCGCCGACACGTCGGCCACCGCCAGCGGCACGTTTTCCGTTTCGCAGCGGCGGCGGACGATGGCTTCCACCGACTGCTCCGCCGGATACAGCACGGCGCGGCAGCCGGATTTGATGATGCCGGACTTGGTGGCGGCGATCTTCTCGATGGTGTCGCCCAGCACCGCCGTGTGGTCGAGGCCGATGGCGCACAGCGCCGCCACCTCCGGCGCAGGGATGACGTTGGTGGCGTCAAATTCGCCGCCCATGCCCACCTCGCACACCACAATATCGCATTGCTGCTGGGCAAACCATGTAAAGGCAATGGCCGTTACAAGCTCGAATTCCGTAGGGCTGTCGTCCATGCTGTCCGCCAGCGGGCGTATCTTTTCCACCAGCGCGCACAGGTCGTCGTCGCCGATGGGCACGCCGTTGATCTGCATCCGCTCGTGGAAGCGGCGGATGTAGGGGGAGGTGTACAGCCCCGTTTTGTACCCCGCTTCACGGAGAACGGAGGCCACCATGGCACAGGTGGAGCCCTTGCCGTTGGTGCCGGTGACGTGGACGTACTTCATCCGCCGTTCGGGGTGGCCTAACTTGTCCAAAAGGCCGTCGATGCGGGACAGCCCGGGGATACTGCCGCGCCAGTCTACCTTGTGGATGTAGGCGAAAACTTCGTCCAGCGTCATGGTCTTGCCCTCCTTTGCAGCACAGGCCGCAGCGCACCGCTGCGCAGCAGCACCGTCACCAGTACCGTGTCCACGGCGGCAGTGACGAGAAATTGTACGCTCCGCACCGCCAGCTGCGTGGTGAAAAAGGACAGCCTGGCGCTGCCGCCGTACACCAGCGCCAGTGCGCCGCTCTGGTACAGCACCGAACCTATCGCCGCCGCCGGAAAGAAGGCCAGCGCCGTGCGCAGCAGGGAGGGGCGAGTCAGCACATACCGCCCCATCAGACCCGCCCACAGGCCGTACAGGATAGGCGGCAGGCAGAAGATGGGGTTGTAGCCGTAGGGGGAGAACAGGCAGCCGATGAAGTCCGCCGCGAAGCCCACCGCCGCCCCGGGGACGGCGCCGAACAGCAGTCCCGCCAGCACGATGGGGATGGCCTCCAGCGAGTAGCGGCTGACCTCGCTGGGGATGACCGTCAGCAGCCGCGCCAGCACCACGCTCAGCGCCGTCAGCAGCGCGCAGACGGTAAGACCGTAGGTATCGAAGGACGATCTGCGGCCTGTATAGCGATTTTTGCGCAAAAAAGCACCTCCTGATCCGTGGGATGGGAGGTACATCTCAAAGATAGATGAAAGTGACACAACGTGGAAGCTGAAATGGTATCGCGGAGCAAGCTCCTTCGTCCGGCGGCAGCCTCCCATCCGTCCGGCACTTAACGCACCATTTCTACACGCTGCATGGGATAGTATACTACCACGGAGACAATATTGCAAGGGGGAAT
>CAZTHY010000013.1:3143-6161 GCA_964613205.1 uncultured Oscillospiraceae bacterium | reverse complement strand
GTTGACTACCTACCACAGGATGTAGTATAATAGTTCAAAATGGGCACACAAGGGCTTGTGATTCTTCCCGAGGAGGTCGGTTTTATGGATATGACGTTCAAAAATGGGCAGCGGATGGACAGTGCGGGGCGGCTGCAGCTTGACCCCGTGGCCTATGCCGATTGGCAGATCGGCGCGGCGGCGGAGGAACAGCTCCCTGCGGTGGAGTGGTTCCGGCAGTCGCTGGGATTGCGGCCGGAGGAGCTGCTGCCCTACGGCAAGACGCCGAAGCTGGACTATCTGAAGATCATGGAGCGGCTGAAGGACAAGCCCGCCGGAAAGTACATTGAGGTAACGGCCATCACGCCCACCCCGCTGGGCGAGGGCAAGTCCACCACCTCGCTGGGGCTCATCGAGGGGTTGGGCAAGCTGGGGAAGAACGTAGGCGGCTGCCTGCGCCAGCCCTCCGGCGGCCCCACCATGAACGTGAAGGGCACCGCCGCCGGCGGCGGCAATGCGCTGCTCATCCCTATGACGGAGTTTTCGCTGGGGCTTACCGGCGACATCAACGACATCATGAACGCCCACAATCTGGCCATGACCGCCCTCAACGCCCGTATGCAGCACGAGCGGAACTACGACGATGAGGCGCTGGCACAGCGAGGGTTGAAGCGGCTGGACATTGACCCGAAGCGGGTGCAGTGGAGCTTCGTGCTGGACTTCTGCTGCCAGGCGCTGCGGAAGATGGAGATCGGCCTGGGCGGCGGCAAAATGGACGGCTATCCCATGGAGAGCTGCGCCAACATCGCCGTCAGTTCGGAGCTGATGGCCATTCTGTCGGTGGCCACCGATCTGAAAGACCTGCGCCGCCGTATCGGTGACATCGTGCTGGCCTACGACAAGAACGGCAAGCCTGTTATTACCGAGGACTTGGAAGTGGCGGGTGCCATGACGGCGTGGATGCGGAACACCGTCAATCCGACGTTGTGCTACACCGTGGAGCACCAGCCGGTGCTGGTACACGCGGGGCCCTTCGCCAACATCGCCATCGGCCAGTCCTCCGTCATCGGTGACCGGCTGGGGCTGAAGCTGTTTGATTACCACGTCACCGAGTCCGGCTTTGCCGCCGACATCGGGTTTGAGAAATTCTGGAACGTGAAGTGCCGTCTGTCGGGGCTGAAACCCGACGTGTCGGTGCTGGTGGCTACGGTGCGGGCGCTGAAATCCCACGGCGGCGGCCCCGAGGTGTCGCCGGGACGGCCGCTGCCGGAGGAGTACGCGGAGGAGAACCTGCCCCTTTTGGAGGCGGGCTGCGCCAATCTGCTTCACCACGCGGAGATTATCCGCAAGTCCGGCATCACGCCGGTGGTGTGCATCAACCGGTTCCACACCGACACCGACGGCGAGATCGCGCTGGTGCGGCGCATCTGCGCCCAGCACGGGCTGCGGTGCGCCGTATCGGAACACTGGCGCTACGGCGGCGACGGCGCCATTGAACTGGCGCAGACCGTCATCGACGCCTGTGAGGAGCCGTCCGACCTGCGGTTTCTCTATCCCGACGAGTTGCCGCTGCGGCAGCGGGTGGAGCGCATTGCCAAGGAGGTCTATGGTGCCGACGGCGTGGACTGGTCGCCGCTGGCGCTGGAAAAGGCGGAGCGGTTCGAGAGCGATCCTCACTACGCCGACTACTGCACCATGATGGTCAAGACACACCTGTCCCTGTCCCACGATCCGACGAAGAAAGGGGTTCCCACCGGCTGGCGTTTGCCGGTGCGTGACGTGTTGGAGTACAGCGGTGCGCGGTTTTTGTGCCCTGTGGCGGGCAGCATCTCCATGATGCCCGGCACCGGCTCCGATCCGGCATACCGCCGTATTGACATAGATACCGACACCGGAGAAGTTCGGGGTCTGTTCTGAGAGAAAATACAGGAGAGAAAACAGGAGGAAGGCTATGGAAAGCATTGACAGAACTTGCAGGGAGTTCACGGAACTGTTGGGTTCCGCTGAACCCGTACCCGGGGGCGGCGGCGCGGCGGCATTGGCCGGTGCGCTGGGTGCGGCACTGTGCATGATGGTAAGCTCCCTCACCACCGGCAAAAAGGCTTACGCCAACGTGGAGATGGAGATCCAGCGGCTGCTGTCGGAGTCCACTGCACTGCGGGCGAAGCTGCTGAAATGCGTGGAGGCGGATGCGGAGGGCTTCCTGCCGCTGGCCGAAGCGTATCGGATGAAGAAGGACGACCCCCATCGGGCGGAGGCCATGCAAAAAGCGTCGGAGACGGCCTGTAAAGCGCCCATTGAGATCATGATGCTGTGCTTGCAGTCGCTGATGGCGGCCAACCGGCTGGCCGACGTAGGCTCGAAGATGGCGCTTTCCGACACGGCCTGCGCGGCGGCGCTGCTGGGCGGTGCGCTGCGGGCGGCAGCCATGAACGTCTACGCCAACACCAGGACCATGACCGACACCAAGGCCGCCAAGCGGCTGAACCGTCAATGCGATGCGCTGCTGAAACAGGGTGCCGCCCTGTCCAACGCGGTGTACGACAGAGTGCGCCGCCAGATGGCGGAGATATAAGGAGGCACTATGGCCCAACTGCTCACCGGAAAAAGCGTAGCGGCTCACCTGACGGCGGACACCCGCCGTCGGGCAGATCAGCTGCGGGAAAAGGGCGTTTCGCCCCGCCTTGTCATACTGCGCTGCGGCGAAAACGAGGCCGACGGCGCGTATATCCGCGGCGCCATGAAGCGCGGCGGTCTGTGCGGCGTGGAGGTGGAGCTGCGGACGCTGGCGGCGGATGTGTCCGCCGAAGCGCTGGCAGCGTCGCTGCACGCGGTGAACGGTGACGATGCCGTTCACGGCTGTCTGCTGCTGCGGCCGCTGCCCGCCCATTTGAGAGGGCAGGAGAGCGAGCTGTGCGCCCTGCTGGATCCCCGCAAGGACGTGGACGGCATGACGCCGCTGTCCGCCGCCGGCGTGTTCACCGGCAGCGGCGAGGGCTTCGCCCCCTGCACCGCACAGGCCTGCATGGAGCTGCTGGA
>CAZTHY010000013.1:0-3043 GCA_964613205.1 uncultured Oscillospiraceae bacterium | reverse complement strand
GGCCATCGTGGACGGTATCACCCCTGTCCCCGGCGGTGTCGGTGCCGTCACGTCGGCGGTGCTGATGCGCCACACGGTACAGGCGGCGGAGCGACTGAGCGGGGAGGGGCGGCCATGAACCTGTTCACTCCCGCTGAGACGGCGGCCAATTACGCTGCTGCCGGTGTCAACAAGGCCAATCAGCCCCTTTTGAAGCTGCTGGTGCTGGGTATCGCCGCCGGTGCGCTCATCGGCTTTCCCACCTGCGTCACCAACATGGCGGTGTACGCCGTGGCCAACCCCAGCATGGTGCGGCTGCTGTGCGGTGTGCTGTTCGCCTTCGGGCTGGGCGTGGTCATCGTCACCGGTGCGGAGCTGTTCACCGGCAACACGCTGATGGTCATCAGCCTGTTGGAGCGGAAGATCACCGTGGGCGGCATGGTGCGGAACTGGTGCGTGGTGTATGTCGGCAACTTTTTGGGTGCCATGGCGCTGAGCTTTATCTGCGCCCGCTTCGGCTGGCTGAGCGGGGGAGACGGCGCGCTGGCGGCCTTTTCCCTGAAGCTGGGCTTGAGCAAAATGTCAGCGCCCTTCGGCAACGCCTTCTTCATGGGCGTGCTGTGCAACGTGCTGGTCACCGTGGCGGTGCTGGTGAGCTTGTCCGCCAAGGATGTGACGGGACGGCTGCTGGGCGCGTGGGTGCCGGTGATGTTCTTCGTGGTGGCGGGCTTCAGCCACTCCATCGCCGACATGACCTACTGCGGCCTTGCGCTGTGGGGCAAAAACGTGCCGGCCATCGCCGCAGCCGCCACCGCCGCCGGTGTGGACGTGTCCGCCCTGACCTGGGGACGCTATTTCCTGGGAAATCTCCTCCCCGTCACGCTGGGCAATCTCATAGGCGGCGTGCTGGTAGGCGCTGGCGCGTGGTATTGCTGGCTTAAAAAGAAATAGTTTAGCTTTGATATAGAGGAAAAAGACGCCTTTGGGCGTCTTTTTTTTGTGGGATTTTTTCTGTTTGTTGGCCGGAAGTGGGCAACTTTTTCCTTTGCGGCGGTGGGGGTAACTACGTTTGAAAGGAGAATGTACCATGAAGCAGAAGAAACTGTGGTGCGGCGGTGAGGAACGGGACAAGGTATGCGGGTATTGCCATCTGTGCGACGGCGAAATTCGCTGGGGCGAGAAGTACTACCGTGTCAGCGGCGAAAACGTCTGCCGCCGCTGTCTGGCCGATTTCGCCGCCCAGATACTGGCGGCCTACGAGGTGACGGGAGGTGACGACTGATGGCCAAGCGTGAGACGGCGGAGAAGAAGCGAACGCGGGAGCTGCAAACGTGTCTCAACGGCACAGCGCGGATGCTGGAATCGGCGGCGCGGGATGTCACCGACCGCATGGCGGCAGGGGAGAGCACCGTGAAGGAGGTCAAGGAGATCGCCGACGTGCTGAAAGTGCTGGTAGACCTGGAACAGAAGCTGTATGGCAGGGAGCCGGAACAGGAGACGGTGCGTGTGGTGCTGTCGGAGGACGCAGAGGAGTTGAGCCGATGAAGGAGACGGTACTGACGCTGGGCACGCCCAACCCGCGGCAGCGGGAGTTTTTGCAGTGTGAGAAGCGGTATGTGGCCTTCGGCGGCGCTCGCGGCGGCGGAAAGAGCTGGGCGGTGCGGTGCAAGGCCAAGCTGCTGGCGCTGCGCTACCCGGGCATACGACTGCTGCTGGTGCGGCGGACGCTGGTGGAGGTGGAGACGAACCATCTGCCCTTTTTGCAGCAGGAATTGGGCGGTGCGGCGGTGTACCGTCCCTCGGAGAAGCGGTTCGTGTTCCACAACGGCAGCGTGCTGCAATTCGGCTACTGCGGCTGTGATCGGGACGTGGAGCGGTATCAGGGTGCGGAGTACGACGTGATCTTCATCGACGAGGCCACCCAGCTCAAGGAGATGTGGATGCGGCGGCTCAGCGCCTGTGTCCGCGGCGTCAACGGCTTTCCCAAGCGGGTGTACTACACCTGTAACCCTGGCGGCGTGGGACACGGCTACATCAAGCGGCTGTTCATCGACCGCCAGTACCAGCAGGGGGAGGACAGCGGCGACTACGCCTTTATCCCCGCCCGTGTGACGGACAATCGGGCGCTTTTGGAGCGCCAGCCGGAGTATGTGCAGACGCTGGAGGCGCTGCCGCCCAAGCTGCGTCAGGCGTGGCTGGAGGGGCGCTGGGACGTGCTGGCGGGACAGGTATTTCAGGAGTTCACCGACGACCCCGCCCACTACGACGACCGCCGCTGGAGCCACGTTATCCGCGCCTTTGACGTGCCGAGGGAGTGGAACGTCTACCGCAGCTACGACTTCGGCTACGCCAAGCCCTTTTCCTGCGGCTGGTGGGCGGTGGATCACGATGGGTGCGTCTATCGGATCGCCGAGCTGTACGGCTGCACCGGCACGCCGGACGAGGGCGTACAGTGGACGCCGGAGCGTCAGTTTGCGGAGATACACCGGATCGAGCAGGAGCATCCGCTGCTGCGGGGCAGGACAATACAGGGCGTGGCCGACCCCGCCATCTGGGACGCCAGCCGCGGTGAGAGCATCTATGAGACGGCGCTGAAGCACCGCGTTTACTTCACCAAGGGGGACAACCGGCGCATTGCGGGGTGGATGCAGCTCCACTACCGGATGCAGTTCGATGAGGAGGGCTACCCGCTGCTGTATGTGTTTGAAAACTGTCGCGCCTTCATCCGCACCGTGCCGCTGCTGCAATACAGCGCCACCGCCGTGGAGGACGTGGACACCAGTCAGGAGGATCATGTGGCCGACGAGAGCCGGTATTTCTGCATGACCCGCCCCATCGCACCGAGAAGGCGGGAGGAGACTGTCCCCTGCGACGACCCGCTGAATATGCGCCGTGATGGGATGACCAGCTGGGGCGGAGTGAGGAGATGTTGAGGGGGTGAAGGGGATTCGCTTGCGGGGCGGATGACCCGATAGAGCGTAGGGCGGGGTGCACCCCAAGGGTATTTGTTCCGCTTCGCTCCACTGCACCTCACCCCGCCGTTTCGCCGCAAAGCGGCGAAAAA
>CAZTHY010000012.1:0-13794 GCA_964613205.1 uncultured Oscillospiraceae bacterium | reverse complement strand
ACGGGGCAGGTCTCCGGCGCGGCGGTGCCGGTGACGATGTGGCCGCAGTTGCGGCACTGCCAGATCTTCACCTCGCTGCGCGCAAAGACGGCGGCGGTCTCCACGTTCCGCAGCAGCGCGCGGTACCGCGCCTCGTGCTCCTTCTCCACCTCCGCCACACGTCGGAACTTCTCCGCCAGCTCGGGAAAGCCCTCCTCGTCGGCGGTGCGGGCGAAGCCGGTGTACATATCCGTCCACTCGTAGTTCTCCCCCTCGGCGGCGTGGAGCAGGTTGCCGGCCACGTCGCCCAGCCCGCCCAGCTCCTTGAACCACAGCTTGGCGTGCTCCTTCTCGTTCTCCGCCGTCTCCAAAAACAGCGCAGCGATCTGCTCATAGCCCTGCTTTTTCGCCACAGAGGCGAAAAACGTGTACTTGTTCCGTGCCTCCGACTCGCCGGAAAAGGCGTCGCGGAGGTTCTGCTCGGTCTGGGTGCCGGCGTATTTCGTGTTGTTCATAGTCGCTCCTTCCTGTGACCGGCCTGTCGCGCCGGTGCTTGTGTGTAGTATGCCCGCTTGGCCGCCAATTACCGCGGCTTTTTCGGCGATGGGCTTGACGGCGTATGTGCGGGGGAGTATACTGGGATGGGGAAGGTGGAAATGTAAACTAAATTGAAATCTGCACGGGGAGGGTATTTAATGTTAGTTTTAGGAATCAACAAAATCTTGAAATGGTGTCAGATAACAACAGGCGGCAGGACATATACTTGCCCTACCAAAGTGATTGATAATGTACTGCATTTCAAATTCAAGAACCAATGGCATATTCTTGCCAAGTATGCTGGAGAGCATACAACAGAGTTAATTGAAGAAGGCGGCAAGATCATCTCAAAAAAGATTGCGAAATAGTCCTTTGAAGCAAAAATGTATTGCAGCACAAACATTACCTAAAAGGCAGATAGGCGATATTTCGCCATCTCATCACAGACCACAACGGAGGTAAATTGCCATGCGTAAGAATTTCGGCGCCAAGCCCATCCTGTACCCGCAGCCGGTGCTGATCATCGCCGCCTACGACGAAAACGGCGTGCCCAACGCCATGAATGCCGCCTGGGGCGGCATCAGCGAGGCCAATCAGATTTCCATGTGCCTCAGCCCCGAGCACAAAACCGTGAAGAATATCCTCCAGCGCGGCGCGTTTACCGTCAGCGCCGCCACGGCGGACACGGTGGTGCCCTGCGATTATGTGGGCATCGTTTCCGGAAACGGCGTCCCCGATAAGATGGAAAAGGCGGGTTTCCACACGTTTAAGAGCGAATTCGTCGATGCGCCGCTGATTCAGGAGCTGCCCATGGCGCTGGAGTGCCGCCTGCTGCGGTACGACGAGGAAACCGCCATCATGGTGGGCGAGATCGTCAACGTGGGCGCCGATGAGAGCGTCCTCACCGACGGCACCATCGACCTGAGCAAGCTGCGCCCCATCACCTTCGACGAGCTGAACTTCGCCTACCACGTCATCGGCGACCGCGTCGGCACGGCTTTCAAGGACGGCAGCGCGCTGAAATAAGCAGCGCGCCCATCAAAGCATCAAAGGTTGAAGCGGCAATTTGGTCGATTTTTCGCAAATGTCGGGCGTCCACCGGACGCCCGATTCCGCGTTTTTCTCCCCCGCCCCACCCTATTCTGTCCGGCCGGTTCTCCCGCAACTTTTCTCCGGCTATTTTCCCCCAAACGGTTGCAATTTCCCGCCAAACATGGTAGGATATTTCTGTTAGCCCTCCCCGCCGCAGAGCGGAAAACCGCATATCCGGGATTAGCGCAGTTGGTAGCGCGGGTGGTTTGGGACCATCAGGCCGGGAGTTCGAGCCTCCCATCTCGGACCACAGCCCCTGAAATCGTTGGATTTCAGGGGCTGGTTTTATTCTTTGCTTATTGCGGCGCAGGATTGGAACGCCTAAAATATTGCTTCGCAACTGTGTCCGATTTTCCGTACACAGTTAGCGCTACAATTATAAAATTACTGCAATATATCTTGTAGCATCTCCCTCCTTTGTATATTAAAAGAGATAAGCAGAACTCTAATTCACTCAAAGGCACACATAATGTATCGATGCAAAAGCTTGTCAAATGGCCAATATGCTGTAGTCTCGTTTTGTGAAAACCACGTTTTGTCCACGGCTATATATCTCAACTTTGATTTTCTTCTCTCCGACCCACAATTCAATACCTTTGCCTCCGTTGCCGTATCTGCCGAGAAGATCTTACCTATCGACCCGTCTGCTTCGATCCTCAACTGCCGTCGAGCCATGGAGTTTGCCGTCAAATGGATGTATTCCGTGGACGGCGAGTTGGTCATGCCCTATCAGAACACGCTGGTCAGCCTGATGAACACCGAGGAATTTCGGGACATTGTGGGCGACGATCTCCAGCGGTGCATGGATTTCATACGCCGCATGGGCAACAATGCCGCCCATACAGGCAAAAAATCGCCGATGAGCAGGCAGCACTGTGCCTTGAAAACCTGTTTGCTTTTCTGGACTTTGTGGCCTATTACTATGGCGCAACATACGAGGAGCGGGCGTTTGACAATGCACTGCTGCGCAATCAGGCCAACGAAGGGACTCCCCTGCTAAGGGAGCCGGCGGAAGCCGATGTGGATATGGCCACCCTTATGGCGGAGAACGCCGCATTGAAAGAAGAACTTACTGCCCGCCGTGCCGAGCAGCAGCAGACCTATGTGCCAAAGCCGCTGGATCTTTCCGAGTACAAGACCCGCAAGCTCTACATCGACGCCATGCTGCTGGACGCAGGCTGGACGGAGGGCAGGGACTTGCCACGAAGAATCGCAATGCCGGCATAAAACAGGACGGCACTCATGTCTTGTATGATGTTGACCCAATAAAAATGGTGGAGAGACCCGTCAAGTCGGGTACAACATCCACCAACGCCAGTATACCCGCGAATGATGAAGATGTCAACAGGAAGTTCTCACCGAAAACCGCGTCCGCCTTTGATAGCACAGGCCGCGAACTTTCTGAGCAGCAGGAGTATTTCAAGAACAGCGAGGTGCGGGATGGTGATGCGCTGTATATGGACAAAAAACCGGCTGCCGCTGCTTCTCCCACCCTTTGAAATACCACTCCCACGCGGCACCATCGGGGGTAGCTTTTTCCTCCCACATCTGGTATACTCTTATCGGAAACGACTGCGGCCTGTTTTGATAAGGAGGAGCGATATGAGCAAAAAAGTGCTGATTTTGTCGGGAAGTCCCCGCAAGGGTGGGAATTCCGACCTGCTGTGTGACGAATTTATGCGCGGCGCGGTGGAGAGCGGCCATCAGGTGGAGAAGCTCCGCGTGGCGGCCATGGACATCCACCCCTGCATCGCCTGCTACCACTGCCGCGAAAATGACGGCCAGTGCGCCTTCAAGGACGACATGGCGGCGGTCTTGCAGAAAATGATCGACGCCGATGTGCTGGTGCTGGCCAGCCCTGTCTACTTCTACTCCATCGACGCCCAGCTCAAGGCGGTCATCGACCGCACGGTGGCGCGGTGGCTGGAGGTGCGGGACAAGGAGTTCTACTACATCACCACCATGGCCGACGAGGAACCGGCCTCCGCCGACACCACGCTGGCCTGCTTCCGCGGCTACGCCGACTGCGTGGAGGGCGCGGTGGAAAAGGGCGTCATCGTGGCCGGCGGCGTCTACGAAGCCGGCAAGGTCAAAGATCATCCCGCCATGCAGGAGGCCTACGAAATGGGCAAGCGGGTGTAAAACTTCATGCACTAAGGTACACCACGAGATGTGGCAAAAGTACCGTGCATGAAGTTTTTGTGCATCATTTTCGGTTGCCCCGTAGGGGCGAGAAAATGGCACATTTAAAATTTTTGCTATGCTTTTGCATAGCAAAAAGGCATAAGCAAAGAGACGGCTTGCGCCGTCTCTTTGCTTATGTGTCCGGCAGCGCCGTGCAGTCTTGCTTGGAAGGCGCGGCGTTTCCCGTGTTCCTCTTAGCTTTCTCTCGACGAATCTCTCTTTTCGTGCTACAATAGAGAAAACAAGAGAAAACATCGAGAAAAGGAAGGGATATTGTGGAGACGACAGAAAAGAAGCTGGACCCGCTGGAGACGGAACCCCTTTCCCGTCTGCTGCTGCGCTACTCCGTGCCCACCACCATGACGCTGATGGTCAACTACCTGTACAGCATCGTGGATCAGATCTTCGTGGGGCAGAGCGTAGGCATCACCGGCATGGCCGCCGTCAACGTGGCCTTCCCCGTGTCCATTCTGGTCAACGCCGTTTCGCTGCTGCTGGGCGACGGCTGCGCCGCCAACGTCAGTTTGTGCCTTGGCCGCAAGGAGCAGGACACCGCCAACCGCATTTTCGGCCAGGCCGTCACATGGATCGTGGTGGCCGGTATCGTACTGGCGCTGGTGTGCGGCCTTTTCACGCCCCAGATCGTCATGCTCTTCGGTTCCACCGACACCGTCTATGAGGAGGCTGCCGCCTATCTGCGCATCATCGCCTGCGGCATCCCCTTCCAGCTCATCTGCCCCGCCTTTACCGCCATCATCCGCGCCGACGGCGCACCCCAGTACACCATGAAGTGCATGATGACCGGCGCCGTTATCAATCTTATCCTCGATCCGGTGTTTATCTTCGGGCTGCACATGGGCGTGGTAGGCGCCGCCATCGCCACCGTCATCGGTGAGATCGCCGCCGGCGTGCTGTGCCTGTTGTACCTGCGGCGCTTGCAGACCGTTCAACTGACGCGGGCGGCGATGCGCCCCACATGGCCGCTGACGTGCCGCATTCTGAAGCTGGGCACGCCCAGTCTGCTGACGCAGAGCCTGACGGCGCTGGTGCAGATTGTGCTGAACAACCTGATGCGCGCCTGCGGCGCGGCCACCATCTACGGCAGCGACATCGCCCTGTCGGTGTACGGCATGATGATGAAGGTCTATCAGATCGCCCACTCCATGTTCGTCGGCGTATCCTCCGCCGTCCAGCCCATCAACGGCTACAATTTCGGCGCGAAGAACTACCAGCGGGTGCGGCAGACGTACCGGCTGGCTACCGCCATCGCGCTGGGTATCTCGGCGCTGTGGTGGCTGATCTACCTGCTGCTGCCGCGGCAGCTGGCCACGCTGTTCATCCCCGACGAGCCCCTGTATCTGGACTGCGCCCAGCACTGCTTCCGGCTGTACATGATGGCGTTCTTCCTCTACGGCCTCCACATGACCACGTCCTCCTTCTTTCAGGGCATCGGCAAGCCCACCCGTTCGCTGCTGATCCCGCTGGTGCGGCAGGGGGTGCTGCTGATCCCGCTGGCGCTGCTGCTGTCCCGCTATATGGGCTTGGACGGCGCGCTGCTGGCCGTCCCCATCGCCGACGTGCTGACCAGCCTCCTTTGCACCATTCTGGCCGCCGCGGAGTTCCGAAAATGGAAACAACAAGGCTGGCTGAAGGTGACTTGACAGCCATATAAAAAAGAGACGGCGAAGCCGTCTCTTTTTTGCGCCTCGATTGTCTCAGGTCAGGCGATCTTGCCCACATGGTGGGCGATGACGTCCACGATCTTCTCCGCGTCGTTGTCCACGTTGAAGCCCAGCTCCGCCACCAGACCGGACACGTCCTCCGGCAGATTTTTCCCGGGCAGCGCTTCGTTCATCAGGCCGCCCATGATGACCAGCACGTCGCCCAGCCCTGCATCGGACAGCTTGCTGGACAGATCCTTGGCGTAGCCGTAGGCCATGCCGTTGTGGGTGGAGATGCACAGCACCTTGCTCTCTGTCTCCACGGCGGTGTCCACCACCTCCTGGGTGGGAACGGACTGATCCAGATCGTAGATGTTGGCGCCCGCCTCGCGGAGGATGCGCTTGATGACCTCTTTGCCGAAGATGTGGATGTCGGTGGAGGCCATGACCACGTTCACGCCTTGTAACGGCTTCTTGTCCAGACCCTCCACGCTATTGACCAGCTTGTCGCCGATGTCGTTGATCTTGCGGACGATGTTGGTGGGCCACACGGGGACGCGGCCGCGCATGGCATCGGGGTCTTTCCGGCCGGCACCGAAGTTGATCTCCAGCTGCTCGGCACCGATGGCCTTCAGCATGGCCATCACCTGTCCCGGGTGGTTGATGTCCACGCCCAGATCGTCCAGCGCGTTGATGACGCGCTCGAAGAACACGTTGCCGGCCACCACCAGCGTGTGTGCCTGTTCCTCGATGCGGTCGAAGTCCAGATACTGGGCGTAGTACTCCGCCTTCTCCATGGTGGTCTTGATGGACATATGAGCGTCGATGATCTCCTGCACGGAGGGGACGCGGATGGCCTCGGTGACGGGGATACCGGTGACGGCGCAGCCGGTAGGCCACTTCCGCTGGGCGATGATGTCCGCCATGGTGAAGGAGGCCAGCGCACTGTAATTGCTGGGGAAGTTGGCACCGAAGTCGGTGGTATTGCCGTAGATCATGGAGCCGGGGGTCTTGTAGGTGTTGATGTCCCACATGGCCTTGCTGAAGATGATACGCAGGATGGGGTCGCTGAACAGGTTGCCGAAGCAGTGGTTCATGCCGCCGCCCAGCAGGTCTTCCACGAAGTACCGCTCCAGCCGCGCCCAGCCCACCAGATTGGCCACATCGTGGAGCTGACCGCCGAAGCCGTCGTCCAGATTGGAGTGGATGATGGTGCCCTTATTCCGCAGTTCGCCCATGACGCCGATGGCGGTGCAGGTGTCGATGGTGCGCTCCAGCTCCATGTCGAAGCCGGCGTACTCGTAGCTGAAATAGTGGGAGATATTGCCGATGGTGGTAACGCCGCCGTTGAGGGCGTTGCAGACGTTTTCGGTGGAGTTCAGCGAACCGATCATGTGGTCGCCCATGTGGACGGCCACCGGCACCTCGTTGGGCAGGATCTTCCACTCCTCGGGACTGTGGTACACCTGACCGGAACCGGCGATGACGCGATCGCGGTACTTCTCCGGCACGCCCATGCTGCCGTCGAGACAGACACCGAAGCGGCTGAGCTCGTAGCCCTCCGCGTGGAGCGCGTCGTAGATCTGATGGAAGGCGTCGGCGGTGTAGTTGACGTCCGCCCAGCCGATGTGGGCGTGGGTGGTGACACGATGCTCGGCCATCATTTTCCGCTTATACTCGGCCTCGGAACGGACACCGTGGGTCTTCATGAACAGCGTTTCGGGGATGATGATACCGGCGGCGCGGCGGTGTGCCTCGTCGCGGATGGTCTGCATATCCGGCAGATCCTTTTCGTTGAAACGGCGGTTGATAACAAGCTCCATAATAGCTCCTCCATGTGACGGCGGCGTAGCACCGGCGTTTTGTTGTGTGGGGGTGGATTTATCGTATACTGGCTTTCATCAAAGCCATGGCGGTTTCTTCATCATGTTGGCGCAGCAGTCCGGCGGCAAAGAACACATAGTCGTGGTCAAGGCGGGTGTGCAGATCACGGGGCAGGAGACTGTCCTCCGATTCACCGGCGCACAGCGCACCGCGCTGCAAAATGACGGACGCATCGCCGCTGTTCACCAGCACACCGCCGATACCGATGATCTCGCTGACCTCGGTAAGGTTCTTGCCGATCTGGTGCAGCTTGGAGCTGGTGGTCCAGACGTGCTCGATGTGCCCCGCGTGGCGGCGGACAGAGATCTCTACCGCCTGTCCGGCCAGCTCCTGATCGAGACGGCGCTCCTCCGCCGTGTCGGGCAGACAGCCCGTGTCGGTGATGCGGCGCTCAATGCCCTGCTCCACCTGCTGCGGCGTAAGGGCGGCACCCTTGGCCAGCGCCGCGGTGCCCGTCTCCCGCAGGATGCAGACGGAGGACTCCCGCATACCCATGTCGCCCTCCACGGTGCGTTTGGCGTAGGGCTCGGTGATACCGGAAAGGCGTGCGCCCGGGTAGGGCTTATTTTCGTTGAAGGAATAGACGTCGGTGGTGGCGCCGCCTACGTCCACCATCATCAGCGGGCCCAGCCCCTTTTGGGTGGCGCTGCCCTCGCTGAGCAGCGTTCCGGCGGCCAGCACGGCGGCAGGCGTAGGCATCAGCACCTCGCCCAGCTCGCTGCGGACGACACCGATGCCCTTCATATTGACGATGCGCTTCATAAACTGGTCGCGGATGGCGGCTTCCGCCGAAGCGGTGTTCAGCTCACCCACGTTGGGGATGATATTGTCGGCCAGCAGACACTTTTTCTCGCGGCTGATGAGCATGGCACGCACCTGCGGTGCGATGCTGCTGTTGCCGGCGTAGATCACCGGCACGGCAATGCGGCTGGCGCTGAGCAGCTCCGCGTTGTGCAGCACGGTGGAGCGGTTGCCCTGCTCGTACCCGCCGCACAGGAGGATGATCTCCGCCTGTGACAGCGCCAGCTCCTCCACCTGCTCCGGCGTAAGTGCGCCGGAATAGCTGGCGATGATCTTGCCGCCGGCACCGAAGGCGGTGTTGCGTCCCGCCACATAGCTCAGCCGCTCCGTCAGGCCGATCACCGCCATACGCAGACCGCCGGCGGCGCTGCTGCTGCTCAGCTTCAGCGCGTGATTCAGCTGCTCCTGACCGATGGTTTCCCGGGCGAACTGGAGGCACTGCTCCAGATTGACGCGGGCGTCGGAACGCACCGTGGAGGGGAAGCCCCCTCCACGGATCAGTCGGCGTTCCGTCAGGCTCACACAGGCGATCTTGGTATAGGTGCTGCCGAAGTCGATCATTACAGCGTAATTTGCCATGGCGGTCTCCTTTACAAGATGATGTGAGCAGTATGGGTGACAGACGGTAGTGGTCTCTCTCAGAACAGGGAGAGGATAGCGGTAACGGCGAAGTAGGCCAGTGCGGGGACGGCGATGAACTTATACAGCACGTCCACCCAGGAGCCGTACTTGATGATGGAGGTGGGGTTGTACCACTCGGTACGAATCTTCCGTGCGCCCACGACCCAGGCCAGGTAGAAGGCCACCACAGCGGCGCAGATGCAGTAGAACACGTTGCCGATGAGGTTATCGAAGAAGGCGAAGAACGCATCGCTCCACACGCAGGGGATAGCACCCAGGCAGCACACGACGGTCAGCACCCAAACGGCCTTCTTGCGGCTCCAGCCCAGCGCGTCGATCAGGCAGGTGGCGGGCACCTCGATGAGGGACAGCGTGGTGGAAAGACCGGCGAAGAAGATGGCCAGCATGAACAGGAAGAAGAATACCATGCCGCCGGGCAGCGTGCTGAAGATCATGGGCAGGGACTGGAAGATCAGACCCTTGCCGGCCATGGGGTCAAGACCGAACAGGATGACGGCGGGGATGCAGGCAAAGCCGCTCATGACGCACAGCAGCAGCTGGGTCACGTTGACGGTAACGAAGTCGGTGGCCAGGTCGGCCTTTTCGGACATGAAGCTGCCGTAGGTCATCAGGTAGCCGGGGCCAAGACCCACAGCGAACAGCGCCATACCGGCGGCGGCCATCCACAGGTTGGTGTCAGCCAGACCCTTGATGTCGAAGGACAGGTAGTAGTTCAGACCCTCGGTGATGCCTTCCAGCGTGAACACGCGGATGTCGATGATGAGCAGGATGACGAACAGGGCGGGCAGCAGGATCTTGCAGCACTTTTCCACGCCCTTCTTGATGCCGCCCATGCTGATGATGGCGTTGAGCAGCAGGATGACCACCACGCAGCCGTAGATCAGCACGCGGTTGTCGTTGACGGAGGTGTAGAAGCCCGCCACATCGCTGAGGAAGGGGGCGCCTGCCACGGTGTAACCCATGTAGACAAGACAGATGGCCATGACCACGGGGTAGTAGAAGTTCAGACCCAGCGGGGTGGCCGCCATGAAGTAGCCGAAGTATCTGCCCTTCTTACCGGCCACGGCCTCCAGACTGCCGGAGGTACCCTTCTTGTACTTACGGCCAAGGGCGCTCTCTGCCCAACCGGCCGGAATCACGGCTACGATACTGATGATGATAAATGCCAGAACGAAGGTGCCGCCGCCGTACTGTGCGGTCAGCATGGGGAAGCGCCACATAGCGCCCACGCCGATGGCCATGCCCAGCGTGGAGAGGATATACCCGATACGGGAACCCCAATTCTCTCTTTTTACGGTGTTTTCACTCATGCTCGTCTCTCCATTAACATTAACTATTGGTTGGTTTCGGATGTGTCAGATCAGATTTCGTTGTTCTGTTTCAGGGAATGGGTGATCAGTGCGACGGTACCGCCGCCCAGCACCACGATGTAGAAAATCAACATGATCCACGCAGTTACACTCATAGGAAATCTCCTTTCTTTTGGGTGTTGGCAAAGCCGGTCGGAGGGAATGCAGTGAAACCACCATACCGAAAATCCTTGCCTGTTATAAGGCAATGTTAATGCAA
Source organism: uncultured Oscillospiraceae bacterium (assembly GCA_964613205.1). GTDB lineage: Bacteria > Bacillota > Clostridia > Oscillospirales > Oscillospiraceae > Vescimonas. The sequence goes on along the minus strand of CAZTHY010000012.1, from coordinate 3,445 downwards.
GTATAAAAAGTTTGCAATATGCTTTTCCGAATAGTGGAATTGCGGATTGACAAAAATGTAACAGTGAAATTTGTATAGGTTGCACAAAAATCGGTGAAAAGGGCGAATAATCCGAATAATATGGCGAATATTGCCTGCAATTTCGAAAAACTACTCGGTAAAAATCCTCGCATTTGGGAAAACAGGAAAAGTCTAAAATCCGAATTTGAATAAAATGGAAAACCAAAAACGCCCTTTTTCGGAAGAGCAAGCGAAGGGAAAAATGGAAACATGTCGTCGGAGCCGCATTGCTACCGGCAGCAAAAGAACCCCGATCTCTCGGAGTTCTTTTTTATTGTCTGTGGCCTCGCGGACAAGCTCACACCCGTTCCGGTGCGGCCTTGGCGGGGTGGGTGAAGGGTACCAGCTTCGTTCTGTCCAGCAGCACCATGACGGCGGGGATGAGGACAAGCTGGAGGACGATGCCCGGCACGGCGTTCAGTACCGCGCCGCCGATAAACAGCTCCCATGTGAAAACGCCGCCGCTGATGCCCATCAGTACCATCATCACGCCGCCCCAAAGGACACGACCGGCTACCATGGCGGGGATGAGACACTTATATAGCGCCTTGACGCACTGGTACTTGCTGTGGGTGTACAGCCAGCCGGACACCGCGCCGTAGACGGCCAGCTCAAAGGCCATGCCGACGGCGGTGGGGTAGAACACCGGCATGGAGAACAGCAGCGACCGCAGCAGCGGCGTGATGAAGCCCACGGCCAGACCGTACTGCCAGCCGCAGATCAGTCCGCACAGCAGCACGGGAATGTGCATCGGCAGCAGCATTTTGCCGACGGCGGGGATCTGACCGGTAAAGAAGGGCAGCACCAGTCCGATGGCCAAAAACAGGGCGGAGAGGACGAGACGCTTGGAAGATGTACGTTTCATGATGGTGACCTCCTTATGGGACGTGGTTCAGCGGCGCATTTCGGCGGTTTGGATGTCCTCGGAAATGCGGTTGGCATATTCCAGCACCAGCTGCCGCGCGTTTTCGTAAGCGGCGTCGTCCATACGCGCCAGCGGTGCCGACACGGACAGGGCGAACAGCAGCTTGTCGCCGCAGCAGTAGACGGGAGCGGCCACGCAGCGCAGACCGGCGTTGAAGGCCTGGTCGTCCAGGGCGTAGCCGTCCGCCTTCGCCTTGCGGAGCATGGCCAAAAATTCGTCGTAGGACACGCCGATAGCGTCGGCGTTGTTCTCGTAGACCCACCGCTGGGCGGCTTCGCTCATGTGGCTGAGGAACACGCGGCCAACGCCGGTGCAGTGGGCGGGGAACGGCTTGTGCAGAGGGAAGTTGGGGCGCAGGACGAAGTGGGACTCCGCCGTGTAGACGTTGGTGATCTGATCGCCGGAGCAGGTAGCCAGGTTGACGTTCTCACCGGTGACGCGGCACAGCTCGTCCACGCACTTGGCGGCGATGCGCTGGAATTCCTGATAGCGGCTGCATTTGCGGGCGTAGTTCAGCAGCTTGGAGCCCAGCGCATACTTCTTCGTCTCCGCGTTCTGCGCCAGCAGACCTTCAAACTCCAAGCTCTGGATGATGCGGTGGACGGAGCTTACCGGCATACCCGCCAGAACGGAAATGTCGGATATGCCCAGCTCCTGACGGTCATCGTCGAAGCAGTCCAAAATGTCGAAAGCTTTCAGCAGGGTAGACATATACAGGTTGTTATTCATGGGCGGCCCTTCTTTCTATTTCCCTAATGTACCATGATTTTACCACATTGCTTTTCAAAATGCAATATAAAAAATGAAATATTGCTTTTCAAAAATCGGAAAAATGAAAGTTCCGCTATGCAGAAGAATAGATACCTATTAAATTAGGCAGCCGGAAAAGCGCGGAAAATGGGCGGCGAAAACGGTAGGAATACGGCGGTTTTGGGCGGAATGCACAAAAAGTGATACGGAATTTTTGTCACTATGTCTTTCCGCTATTCGGAAAAGAGTATTGCACCGATTTTGCATTTCTGATACGATAGCCTCACAAAACGGAAAGGAACGGCGCGTTCACTTCCGAAATCCCTGCCCTTGCGCGCAGAGTTAGGAGAACATTCAATGAATTTTACACTGTCCAAAGAGCATGAGATGCTCCGTAAAATGTATCGCGAATTCGCGCAGAATGAGGTGAAGCCTCTGGCGCAGGAGATCGACGAAGAGGAACGCTTCCCCTCCGAGACCATCCCCAAGCTGGCCAAGCTGGGCTTCCTGGGTATCCCCTTCCCCACCAAGTACGGCGGCGCCGGCGGCGACAATCTGGCCTACGCCATGGCGGTGGAGGAGATCGCCAAGGTCTGCGGCACCACTTCCGTTATTATCTGTGCCCACACCTCTCTTTGCTGCTATCCCATCTACGCTTTCGGCACCGAAGAGCAGAAGATGAAGTACCTGCCCGACCTGCTCAGCGGCCGTAAGCTGGGTGCCTTCGGCCTGACGGAGCCCAACGCCGGTTCCGACGCCTCCGGTCAGCAGACCATCGCCGTGCTGGAGGGCGACCACTATGTACTCAACGGCACCAAGTGCTTCATCACCAACGCCACCGAGGCCGACACCTTCGTGGTGTTCGCCATGACCGACCGCACCAAGGGCAACCACGGTATCTCCGCCTTCATCGTGGAGAAGGGCTTCAAGGGCTTCTCCATCGGCAAGCATGAGAAGAAGATGGGCATCCGCGGCAGCGCCACTTCCGATCTGATCTTTGAGGACTGCATCGTGCCCAAGGAGAACCTGCTGGGCGCCGAGGGCAAGGGCTTCAAGGTGGCCATGGGCACGCTGGACGGTGGCCGCGTAGGCGTGGCGGCACAGGCGCTGGGCATCGGCGAGGGTGCTATCGACGAGGCTATCGCCTACACGAAGGAGCGTATGCAGTTCAAGAAGCGGCTCTCCCAGTTCCAGAATACCCAGTTCCAGCTGGCGGACATGAAGACCCGCGCCGATGCGGCGCAGCTTTTGGTGTACCGCGCTGCTGCCGCCAAGGACGCCGGCGACCCCAACTGCGGCTTCTATTCTTCCATGGCGAAGCTGTTCGCGGCGGAAATGGCTTCCGACGTGACCCGCCGTGCTGTGCAGCTGTTTGGTGGTTACGGTTACACCCGTGAGTATCCCGTGGAGCGCATGATGCGCGACGCCAAGATCACCGAGATCTACGAGGGCACTTCCGAGGTGCAGCGTATGGTCATTTCCAGCCATCTGGGCGTTAAGTAATAGGAGGTAAAAGGAAAATGAAGATTTTAGTTACTGTCAAGCAGGTCCCCGATACCTCCGGCAAGGTGGCCGTGAATCCGGACGGCACTCTGGACCGTGCCTCCATGCAGACCATCATCAACCCCGACGACCTGAACGCTGTTGAGGCCGCTCTGTCCCTGAAGGACGAGCTGGGCTGCAAGGTCATCGCCTTCACCATGGGTCCTC
>CAZTHY010000011.1:0-13884 GCA_964613205.1 uncultured Oscillospiraceae bacterium | reverse complement strand
TTATAGTATAGCACATTTTTCCCTGATTTTCAATGCTGTTTTCACACATTTTTCCAAGCTTTTTCGTCATCAAAACACATTTTTCCGAAAGTGGAGACAGGGTTTTGTGCCAGTCAAGAAAAGTATACACGAGAAATACTATTTTTCATTAGTTTTTTAAGCTTCCAATCGCCACCACATACACGCCGTCGTGACTAATCTCCGGTTCCGGTCAGCACCGTGAGGAAAGAAGGCGCGTTCACCTTGTCGGTGTCGATCTTTGCTTCCATTGCCTTCAAGCTCTTTGCACCTTCCTCGATCAGCTTGTCGCCACCCAGCTTGATCTCAACGAGTCCGTATTTGCCGTTCCGCAGATGAACGACAGCATCACATTCCTGCCCGTCCTTGTCGCGGTCGTGGTAGGCCTCGCCCTTGCTGCGGTCGTCGTAATAGAACAGCTTGTGCCCGTGGGCGATCAGCTCGCTGGCCACAATACTTTCATAGACCGAGCCAAGATTGATAGACCGCATATCGTTCAACACCCGCGGTCGGCTACTGCGCCCTGTCTCATGCGGCAAACGGTTCTGCTGATACCTTCCATATTCATCTCATCTTTGTGAAAGAGGACGCCGCAAGGCCTCCTCTTTCACGTTGGTTCTGTGCAGCGGCAAAGCGGTATTTTAGTTTACATAATTTTTATACGTTCTGCCGTGGTGGTCAAAAAAATGTCTGCCGGTCACAGGCAAAAAGAGTCCTCCTTACGGGTACAGCAAAATCTAACCTGCGGTGGGAGCATTTGGGCAAAGTGAAAAATGCCCTGTCCCCTGTCTGCCTCCGTTCGTTCTTAGGCGGCATTTTTCCGCCTTTTTGGAGAAAATGACCTTTCGGTTTGGTCGAAGTATGGCGAAGGGGGTCGCTTTTTGGTGGGAAAATAGGAGTCAACATGAGCGGGCAAAGCACCGCGATCACCTTAAAATTAAGGTCGTCCGGCACGGGAAAATTGGATCGCATACCGGCCAAGAAGTCAATAAAATGACTGTGTTTAACAGGTTGCCGGTAGTGATAGTCTGGACTGGAAAGACCTGGATGCGGCCACCATCACGGAGCGCGTTTGTGGGAAGGTGCGCCCAGGCAGTATCGTCCTGTTTCACAACGCCGCCCTGCACACACCGGAGGCGCTGCCCCGCATCCTGGACACCCTCATCCGTGACGGCTACACCGTGGTGCCCGTCTCCCAGCTCCTCCTCCCCGCCCCCTACACCATCGACCACACCGGCCGACAATTTCCGGCAGAAACGGACAGTGAGGTGACATAACAACAAAATTGACGCACGCCACATTGTAAAGCAGTCCCCGACATCGGGCAGCCCCATTCCGCAAGAAAATCGCGTAATACGCCCTCGCGCCGCGTCACAGCCGCCGTTTTCGCGCAGCGGCTGTGATTTTTCGGCACTAAATTGGATTATGTAAACTTCCCCCATTTCAAAAGAATTAAATCTTCCTTTCCGCATTGACAATTTAATAGAATCGGAGTAAAATACTGTTCGTTACGAAATGATGATTACGCAATAAAGTGGAAATGCCGCAGAGCGGCATGGGAGGTTTTTATGAAAGATTTTGTGTTGGCGGCGCTGCCTTGGGTGTGCGCCGGATTGGCCATCGCGCTGCTGTGCGCGACGCAGGGCAGCGCCGCAAGCGCCAAAAATGAGGGCGAATGCGACAACACCTGCGCGCTGGAGGGAATGCTCATCGGCATGGCGCTGGCCGTCGCCTTCGGCGCGGAGTATTTGTCCTACGGTATGCTGGTAGGCGTGTGTGTCGGGATGTGTTTTAAGCGGAAAAGAGCGTGATTATTCTATTATGAGCGATTATTTATTGAATTCGCGGCCGAAAAATGATACATTGGTCGTCTATGTTCACGGCAAAGGTGGTTCGCCCTCCGAGGCGGAGCACTACCGCCCTCTGTTTCCGGACTGCGACGTGGTGGGGCTGGACTATCAGGCCGAGACGCCGTGGGACGCGCGGGCGGAGTTCCCGCTGATGCTGTTCCCGCTGACGGCGCAGTACCGGCGCATCATCCTCATCGCCAACAGCATCGGCGCGTACTTCTCTATGTGCGCTTTATCGCAAATTGCTTTCGATCGCGCCTACTTCATCTCCCCCATCGTGGACATGGAGCGGCTCATTCTCGACATGATGAGCTGGGCGAATGTCACCGAGGAGGAGCTGCGGAAAAAGGGTGTGATCCACACCGATTTCGGCGAAACGCTGTCCTGGGAGTACCTCTGCTACGTCCGCCGCCATCCGGTGGAGTGGGACGTAAAAACGGCCATTTTATTCGGCTCTGCGGACAATCTGACCTCCCGCGAAACGGTGACCGCCTTCGCTGAGGCGCATGGTGCGTCGCTGACGGTGATGGAGGGCGGCGAGCACTGGTTCCACACGCCGGAGCAGATGGCGTTTTTGGATCGGTGGCTGGCGCAGCCCTTTGTGTCGCTTGGCGATATATGGCCTACGGGCAAATAGAACGCATTAGAATAGGAGTAGTTATGTCAACCAGTAAATCCTATCTGCAATTCATCCTCGACCAGCTTTCCGGTCTGGAGGACATCACCTGCCGCGCCATGATGGGCGAGTACATCCTCTATTATCGCGGAAAAATCGCCGCTTATCTCTGTGATGACCGGCTTTTGGTGAAAATCCTGCCCAGCTCCACCGCCCTGCTGCCCGCCGCCCACCGTGAAGTCCCCTACGAAGGCGCAAAAGAGATGCTGCTGGTGGAGAACGTGGACGACCGCGCCTTTTTGGAATCGCTGTTCCGAGCCATGTACCCCGAACTGCCAACGCCGAAAACGCGGAAGAAATAATTATGTAAATCCAATTTCTTCTTAAATGGCTGTCCCTGTTACTCGAAGAATGGAGGAAACACAATGACACATCAAGCCCTTGTTGTTATCGATTTGCAAAACGATATTACAAAAAACTATCGTGAGATCATCCATCAGGTGAACCGCGCCATTGACTGGGCGCAGGAGCGCGGCATGGAGATCGTCTACATCCGCAACATCAACTTATCTGCGGGTACGCGTACATTCAAGGAAGGTACGCGCGGCGCAGCGTTTGTTCCGGAACTAAATGTGGTCTCCGACCACATTTTTACCAAGTCGAAAAGCAGCGCGCTGACCTGCGACGCCTTTGTTGACTTTATTCGAACGCGTGAATTGGACGAGTTTTTCCTGACCGGCGCCGATGCCACCGCCTGCGTCAAATCCACCGCGTACAACATGGTCAAGGCCGGCCACACTGTCCACGTCCTCTCCGACTGCATCACCAGTTACGACAAAAAGAAGCTGCCGGAGATGCTGGATTACTACACGCAAAAAGGCTGCCGCGTGGAAATGCTTAAATAGTTATGTAAACTATTTGTTGCCAGTTCTGAAACGGAAAAATGTGCTTTGAAAGCAAAAAAGAGACTGCCCTGGGCAGTCTCTTTTTTGAGGAGAGAGGGGAAAGTATGCGATCAGTTGTGGAAACGGCCTACTTTTGTTGGGCAGGCGGTGACTTTCAGATCAGCGCCCAGCTTGATGGCGCCCTCGGGGCATTCCTCCACGCAGGCACCACACTGTTCGCACATTTTGGCGTCCACGACGTGGATGAACCCCTTCTTGCCGTCGATGGCGTCGTACCCAAACACGGTCAAGACTATGCCGCCGATATATGGGTCGATCTGATACGTTTCCGTGTTGAAACAGACATCGGAGGGATGGCGCACTATCCCTGCCGAGGTGAGCCTCCCAGTTCCCGATACGTCTGCCGGATGAACACAAGGGCGATGATGAAGGTCAACACATCCGCCGTCGGAAACGACCACAACAGCCCGTCCAGCCCCATGAAAACAGGCATGAGGATGGGCAGAAACACGCCAAAAACGATCTCCCGCGTCAACGACACCACCGTGGACGCCACCGCCTTACCCAGCGATTGCAGGAAGATGAACGTCCCCTTGTTGACGGTGGCCAGCACCATCATGCACAGGTAGGTGCGGAAGCACTTGATGGCAAAGGCGGTGTAATAGGCGCTTTCGTTGGCAGCGCCGAACAGGTTGGCGATGTGCAGCGGAAAGCACTCCACGATGACGGTGGCCACGCCGCCCACGATGGCCTCCATGATCAGCAAATAGGTGAACAGCGTTTTGACGCGGTCACACCGTCCGGCGCCGATGTTGTAGCCCACGATGGGGATGCAGCCGGCAGCCATGCCTACGGCGATGGAGATGGCGATCTGAAAGAATTTCATGACGATGCCCAGCACCGCCAGCGGTATCTGGGCGTACTCCTGACGGCCAAAAATGGGGTCGAGTGCGCCGTATTTCATGCAGGTGTTCTGCACCGCCGCCATGGAGATGACAAGGGAAATTTGGGAGAGAAAGCTGGTCATGCCCAGCGACAGAAATCGCCCAATAAGCTTTCTGCGCAGGATAAAGCTGCTCTTTTCCAGCTTTACCGCCTGCATCCGGCACAGGTACCACAGGGACAGCGCCGCCGTCAGCACCTGACCTATAACGGTGGCCACCGCCGCGCCCATCATGCCCCACTTGAAGGTGAAGATGAAAAGTGGATCGAGAATGACGTTGGCCACGGCACCGGAGAGGGTGGCGGCCATGGCGAAGCGGGGGCTGCCGTCGCTGCGGATCACCGGATTCATGGCCTGCCCGAACATATAGAAGGGAATGCCCAGCGTGATGTAGAAGAAGTACTCTTGAGACAGCGCGTAGGTCTCCGCATTCACCTTGCCGCCGAACAGCGTCAGAATGGGCTCGCTGAAAATGAGGTACACCGCCGTCAGCGCCACGCTGCTGACCACGCAGAGGACGACGGCATTGCCCACGCTGCGGTGGGCGTCCTCCCTGCTGCCGCGCCCCAGCGAAATGCTGACGAAGGCGCAGCAGCCGTCACCGATCATTACGGCGATGGCCAGCGCCACCACCGTCAGCGGAAACACCACCGTATTGGCGGCGTTGCCGTAGGAGCCGAGATAGTCGGCGTTGGCGATGAAGATCTGATCGACGATGTTGTACAGCGCCCCCACCAGCAGCGAAATGACGCAGGGGATGGCGTATTTGCCCATGAGTTTGATAGGTTTTTCCGTTTCCAAAAAGACGTTTGCTCTCTGTTCCATTTGATTGACCTCCTGTGGCCACGAAAAAAGCGCGTACCCTTTGTACGCGCAAAAAAGCGACACAAAAGGTCTGCTGATCTGTTTCGTATCAGATCGCCTGGCAGCGCTCTTGTATCGTGTCCTTGTGTTGATTTGTGAGATCAGTATACCGCAAAATCCGAAAAAAAGCAAGGGGATTTTGGAGAGTGGCAACATGGTCAAGAGGCCGGCCACACTGTCCATGTCCTCTCCGACTGCATCACCAGTTACGACAAAAAGAAGCTGCCGGAGATGCTGGATTACTACACGCAAAAAGGCTGCCGCGTGGAAATGCTTTAGGATGTTATGTAAACTAAATAGCCATAAAAAGTGCGCCCTCGTGAGAGGACGCACTTTTTGATTTTTCGTCTGTTACGCGATGGCTTGCAGCACCGTCTGCACGTCCAGCACGTTCAGCTTTTTGTCGCCGTTACTGTCGGCGCGAAGCCACATCATTTGGTTGAGTTCATTAAGGCTGTATTGACCCAAAAACATATCATAGGCCAACTGGGCGTCGTTGACGTCCACCCTGCCGGTGGTGTTGACGTCACCGTTGTAGGCGACGGTGGTGTACGGCTCCGTGCTGACCGTCAGCTTGGATTTGACATCGTCCACCGACGGCATACTGCTGGCTGCTATCACCAGCGCAAAGGCACCATACTTTTCAGAGTAGTACATCGGCGTGTTGTTATAGGCGAATCCCTGTCCGGCCTGTGCGGTGCCGTTGTTCTTGGCGGTGATCAGATAGGCGTATCCACCAGTTTTAAGTGCGGAGTATGGTTTCACCGTCACTTCCACGTTCATTTTTGCCGTTTTGGTGACTGTTACTGCTAAAATAGAGCCGGTGAGGTATTCGGCTGGAATCGTAAAACAGCCTTCACTAATCGTAAGCACCTCACCATTAACAGTAACAGAATAGTCAAAGCCTTCTTCAAGCTTATTAAACGCCACCCGCAAAGACTGGTTGCTGGTTGCGGTATGTTCACTTTTACAAACCAAATCCTCGGCAGCATTACCGCTGAAAATCACCAGCGTCGTGCCAGATTGGGCGGCCTTGCTGACGGTGATGGTGATGTCGCCGGTGATCTGCGAACCGGAAATCGTATAGGAGCCATTTCCATTGTCCGTCACGGACACCGCCCTGCCGTCCACTGTGGCTGTCACGGCGTAGTCCGAAAGATCCTTCTTGTCAATGGAGAAAGTGTAGCTGCTGTCATAGGTAGCAGTCAAGGGCGCTGTCACATCATTCTTGCCGCTGCCGGTGACCGTCACGTTGTAGTCTTTCGGTGTCTGGCTGCCCTCGATTACCAATGCGCCGGTAACATTTGCAATAGAAAAAGTGCCATCATGGTTATCAATTATGTCAACTGAATTGCCGCCCATCGTAGCGGTAAGATTATAATCATAGTACGGACTGCCGCGGAACGTATACGTCCCATTGCTAACCACGCTGCTGTCACCGAAAAGCCCCAAGTTGCTGGGCAGTGTGACCTTAAACGAGCCGGTGGTGACGGTCAGCACCCCGTTTTTGCAGGTGTCCGTATTCGGAATGGTCGCCACCGCAGCATCCGCCTTAACGCTGCTCCGCTCACTTACCAGCGCCTCCACTAAGCGAATCTGCGTGGTGCCTGCGTTTTTTGCGGTAAAGTGGAGAATGACCGCTGCGGTACCATTACAATACAAGTTCTCACCGCAGCCACTAACAATTAAAGTACCATTTCTGTCTGTACATTTTAGTTCGCGATTATTCCTTGTCTCCGTGACCTTATTCGGTGCAAACTCAAGCCTCGTTGGGTCGTACATAAAAACAAATTGGAACGCATTGTACGGCGTGTCAGTTGTGTTTGGTTTGTCTGGATTGGATACAAACACGCCCATTGTGATATCGCTACCGTCAACCCCTAAACCCAGCGATACCTCATACGTCGTCCCCTCCGCCAGCGCATACGTCGGAGCCGCCAGCACCAACGCCAAAAGGAATGCAACTAAACGTTTCATCGCCAGCCCCTCCTCGGTAAATTTTCAGAAAGTGCCGTTTCGTGGCTCAAAACTGCCAAAGCCGCCACGGCCGATCTGTGGAAATTTTACCACAGAATTACCTATAATGCAACAGGTATTTACAAAAGTACAAATTCCTCTACAAGGAAGTTTTATGTCAACCTAAATCTTTGAGTTCATTCAGAAAGTCCGGCAGCACATCAAAAATAATGGTGCAAATCACAGTCCAATTCGTGTCCTCATAGTGATGCACCAACCGATGTCGCAGCCCTGCGATTTTCACCCACGGAATGCTTGGATGCGCCGCTCTAAACTCGTCCGACAGGTTGGCCACGTGTTCTCCAATATTATACAGCGGCGTTGTGATTGCCCACTGCACGGGCTCTCGTTCAAAAATCACATCCGGTGTAATACGTTCCTCTTGTACATACGCCAATAGTTTTTCCGCAATTTCGCGAATACGTTCTATTCTCTGCTGGTCGCTGTACTTCATGCGATCTGCACCCCTTCCTCAAAAATCGTACTGTAAAACGGTGTGTCGGGTGTGATCTCCCGCAGCTCATAGACATCCACCGGTTTTTTCAGCGCACGGTGCAGCTCCTCAGCGATGCAGAACACATCCGTGGGGTCGAACTGTTGGCCACCGATGACCATCAAGTCAATGTCAGAGGTCGCGTCAGCCTCCTGCCTGGCATAGGAGCCGAACAATATCGCTTTTTCTGCCTTGTACTTTTGCAGCAACGGCAGCACAGCGGCGCGTATTTCGTTCATCGTACAAGTGCGTTCTAACACGGCGCACACCTCCTTTTGCCTTACTATACCACATATAATCGTAGAATAAAAGAGTTTTCTTTGTCATTGGCACCTTTTCTTCCCCATTTCTTCGTCTTTCTGCACAAAAAGTTTTCTTCAAATTGTCATATCTTACGAATTTGTGGTTGGGTATTGCAATATGAGGGTAGGCGGGGTATAATTTAGGGACGATTCACCATATTTCACGAATTGGAGGATTGGATATGGGTGTGCATGACGGGCACCGGCAGCGGTTGAAGGAGCAATTTTTGAACTGCGGAGTGGGGAGCTTCAAGCCGCATCAGCTGCTGGAGCTGCTCCTTTTTTATGCCATTCCGCGCCGAGATACCAACGAAATCGCCCATCGTCTGCTGGATCACTTCGGTTCGATACAAGGGGTGTTCCGCGCCGGTGCGGAGGAGCTGTGCGGCGTGGAGGGCATGGGCCCGGGGGCGGCGGCGCTGATCCGGCTGGTTGGCGATATTTCAATCATCACCCAACAATCCGAGACGCCCGACACCGTCTTTAAGACCTCGGAGGACGTAGGCGCGTTCTTCCTCGACCTGCTGCGGGGACAGAAGAACGAGCTGGCCTATGTAGCCTGTCTGGACGCCAAATGCAAGCTGCTGACATGCCGCTGCGTCAGCAAGGGAACCGTTGGAAACGTGTCGGTTACACCTCGTCAAGTGGTGGAACAGGCCATGTACGCCGGTGCCCGCAGTGTCGTCATCGCCCACAACCACCCGGGCGGCGTGGCCATTCCCTCCAAGGACGACATCTACGCCACCGGCTGCATCTGGAAGGCGCTGAAGGTGCTGGACATCCCCCTCATTGACCACATCATCGTGGCCGACAACGGCTACACCTCCATGGTGAAAAGCGGCATTTTTACGCGATACCAAAACGATTTTCGCGGTGTTTACGGATAAATCGCCGTTTTAGTTGACATAATATTTTTGCATATAGTTCCACTTCTTTTGTATAATAACGTATAAAACGACCGGCAGGAAACATCCGTCTCCTGCCGGTCTTATCTTATTCAATTACGGTTGTTATGTCAACTTACTTCCGCTTTTTGGCCGTCCAGCCCATGCCCGTCAGCGACGTCAGCGCCAGCGCTGCATAGAGCGCCAAACCCATGTCGCCGGTGGCGGGAGAGGCCGCCGCACCGGTAGCGGTGGGGTGGCGATGGGTGCCGGAACCGGCGCTGGTGTAGGCGATGGCGTACTGGGAGTAGAGGCGGGCGTGGATGGTCAGGCTCTTGCCGTCGGCGCTGACCTCGATGTACTCGCCGTTGCTATTGGGCGTAGTGGTCAGCTCGTCAACTACTTCGCCGTGCAGCCGGTACACCGTGTAGCTGCGCTTGCCCTGCATATCGGCAGGCAGCTGCACCACGGTCTCCAGCAGCGTGCCGGTATCGGTGATCTTCTCGTCATCAGTGCCATCCTCCATGCGCTTGGTGATGGTCATGTCCAGCGTCAAGCCCACGGTCTGACCGGCGTTGAGCTGGTTTTCGATCTTCGTATCGGTGTCCGCCGCCGCCACGGTGAAGGTAAACGTCACCGAGTTGCCGCTTTCTACCTGCTGTCTGTCGCTGTCCGTGTAATTGCTGTTGTTCTGCCCGAACAGCTCCTCCAGCTTGCCCACCACGATTTGCAGCGTCTTGTTGAAGTCGCCGCTGCTGGCGATGTTCACCTCGGAATTGGTCTTGTTCGCCGGCAGCGCCACGGACACGGCGGCGTTGGCGGCGGCGATCTCCACCTTGGTGGTGATGATGCGGCCATCCGCCGATTCCGCCCGCAGGTTGTACACGCCGGAGGTCACGCCGTCGAAGGTGAACGTGCCGTTTGCGGCGGTGGTCTCCGCCCGCTTGACGCTGCCCTGCCACAGGGAGACGGTGACGGCGCTATCACCAGCGCCGGACACCGTACCGGTGATGGTGTACGTCTTTTCCGCAGCGGGCAGCTTCGGAACAACGCTTATCTCTGTCGAATTGCAGCGGCCACACGTCCGCTCGACCTCACCGGCGGCGGAAGTGGTGGCGGTCTTGGTCACCGTCCAAGCGCTCCACTGGTGACCCAGCGCCGTGCCGTAGGGCTGGCCGCAGGTGTCGCACTTGGCGGCGGCGGTGCAGGTGACCACGTTGTCCCCGGTGGAAGTGTGGCTGCCTGCGCTGAGTTTTTCGGTGCAGCCGGTGACGGTGCAGACCTTCCAGTGGCTCTCATCGGTGCAGCTCCATGCATCGGCCTGGTGGAGGTGGATGGTCAGCTTTTGGGGCGCATCGGCGGTGCCGACGCCGTTGTAGTTGTTGTCAGGCGCGGCGATGTACCAATAAACGGTGTAATCGCCGCCCTTATTGACGGTAAGCTTGCCATCGGTGACCCACTGGCCGTCCTCGCCCAGCCGATAGTGGGCGGTGCCGACGGTGTTGCCGGCGCCGCTGGTCAACAGGGGCATTTCGCTGCCGGTGAACACCTCGCCGTCGTTGGTGGTGGGCGTCGTGTAGGTGATGTCAGCCTTGACGACGGTGAAGGTGATGTCGGCGGTTTTGGTGTAGGTGCCGGTGTTGGTGATATGAGTTACCTCGATCCGGTAGGTGTAGGTGCCGACAGGGAGATTGTTGAGTATGAGCCGAGAAGAGTTGTCGTTATTCGCTACCTCCGCTGCTCCGTCAACGATCTGATACCACTTGCAAGTGATGTTTTCATTGTACCCCGTTCCGTACTCAATCCGGCTCGGCGATAGTGTAATTTCGCTGCCGTATTTGGGACTATAATTACCCTTGGTAATGGCGAGGGTGATGCTCTTGATGGGCAGTTCCTTCACGTGCATACCTTCCAAGAAATTTGCCGTCGTTGTGCTGTCGTGCCATATATCGGAAAGGTCACTCTTGTAGAAACCATATCCCTCCGCCAGCATGGGACCCACCGTTTCGGCAGCGCCCGCCTGAACCTTGGCATAAGTGCCGCCGCTGAGGGATGCAGTGCCGCCAGTGCAGCTTAACTCCGCAAAGCGAGGAGTCGCTCCGGCAGGGACGGTCAAACTGCCGCCGTTCACATCCACTTTGCCTAAATCAAAGTCTTTATTTCCCGATGCCGTCCGGTTGTTCACCGTCAGCGCTCCACCAACATTTATCTCGATGGGGACATTCACGACACCGCCGCCGGTCAGCGTTATGCTGCTGCCGTTGGGGACGACGAGCTTTTCCTCAATCGCTTCATTCGAGCGATTGATGTTGTGCCCATTCAGATCCAGTGTAGCAGTACCGGTGGGCGTATTCTGATTGTAGCTGGTGATCTGCACATCCGTCAGCAGCTTAATGGTGGCGCTGCCGCCGTTTTTCAGTGCATCCTCAAATTCTTCAAAATACTGCGTGGAGCCGCCCCTCGTCACACCTGCGACGACCGTCTTACCACACTTAGCGCACTCGATGGTGCCCGCTTTCAGTCCACTCTCATGGTAGCAGGTATCCGCCAGCGCCGTTGCAGGCAGCAGCACCGCGCAGACCAGCGCTGCCAGCAGGAAATGTGTCAGCTTTTTCATCATAGCGACCTCCCTCTAAAGCATAATTTTTTCGGCGCTATTATAGCGTGTTTCCCAAAAAATGTAAAGAGGTAAAATGATGAAATTCTTGAATTACATAATATATAGTTATGTAACTCTATATGCGGATACGTCTCCCCTTTTCCATGCAAAAACCGGACAAAGAGGCCGCATTGACCCCTTCGATGAAACGCAGCCGCCTGCCGAAAACCGCCGCACCATGCGCCGTGTCCTTTAAACCTGCATTTTTCTTCCATTTCCGCCCAATTTTTTGTCGAATGGCGTTGCCATACTTTATCTAATATGGTAAAATTAAGTGTTATAATGGAAGGAGTGTGTGGTGTGAGAGACGTATTGCGGGAGGAGAAGAAATTCCTGCTGGATGAAGCGGCGGCGCTGGCGATGCGGGCGCATCTGGCCGCCGTCATGCACGGCGACAGTCACAACGGCGCCGACGGCTATCCGGTGCGCTCCCTCTACTTCGACACGCCGGATGAGCGGGACTTTCGGGAGAAGGAGGACGGCATTGAGCTGCGGCGGAAGCTGCGGCTGCGCGTCTACCGTCCCGACGCCGATTTCGCCCTGCTGGAGATGAAGCAAAAGCAGGGGGCTTACCAGCGAAAACGGTCGCTGCGGCTGAGCCGCCACGATGCGGAAGCCCTCATCGGCGGCCATCAGGAGGTGCTTTTGGCGCAGGGCAGCGACTTCGGTCGGGAGTGCTACGGGCTGATGCAGCAGTGGGCGTACCGCCCCAAGACGGTGGTGGAATACGACCGGTTCGCCTTCATCGCGCCGGAGAACTCCATCCGCATCACCTTCGACTCCCACATCCGCGCCAACGAGTGCCGCCTCGGCCTGTTCGACCCCCGATTGGTGCTCAATCCGGTAACGTACCCCTCCGCCGTGGTGCTGGAGGTCAAATACAACGGTTTTCTGCTCAGCTATCTGAAAGATATGCTGCTGCCTGTGCAGCAGAGTGAGCTGTCCGTCAGCAAATACTGCATGGCGCGGCAGACCGGCTGCAACTATCAATTCTGAAGGAGTGGTTCTGATGAGAGAAACGATTTACGATCTGCTGTCCCAGCAGGGTGATATTACATGGCAGCAGGTGACGGGACACATCTGCGTCAGCTTGATTTTGGGCTTGTTCATCTTCCTGTCCTATACCATCTCCCACAAGGGGACGATTTACAGCAAGAAGTTCGCCGTGACGCTGGTGGTGCTGACGGTGATGACCGCCACGGTGATGACGGTCATCGGCAACAACATCGCCCTGTCCCTCGGCATGGTGGGTGCGTTGTCCATCGTCCGTTTCCGTACCGCGCTGAAGGACTCCCGCGACACCGCCTATGTGTTCTGGACCATCATCGTGGGCATCTGCTGCGGCGTGGGCGACTATCTGGTGGCGGCCATCGGCAGCTCGGCGGTATTTCTGGTGCTGCTGGTGCTGGGCGCCGTCCGCAGCGATACCCGTATGCTGCTGATCGTCCGCGCCAACCGCTCCTGCAGCGACGGCATCGAGGGGCTGGTGTTCAAGTGCTTCTCCCGCCGCGCCATCCTGCGGGTGAAGAACACCACCACGGAGCAGGTGGAGTACATCTACGAGCTGTCCCGCAAGACGCTGGACAAGGCACAAAGCCACTATCCCCACCTGACTGACGATTTCTACGCCCTTGGCGACGTGGAGAGCGTCAACTTCGTGGTGCAGAGCGACGAGATCTACAACTGACATGAACTATAAACGTATCGGACTGGCGGCCTGCGCGGTGATTTTGATACTGTCGGTCATCGCGCCGCTGGCCGTCAATGGAGCGGACAGTGTGGGGCGCGTCCACCAGCACCGCGGTGCGCTGCCGGAGTCGCTCTGTACCGTGGCCGACGACGGCGGGCTGTGTACCTACCTGCCCATTGTGGAGATCGACACCGGCGGGCAGGCCATCCCCGGGCGGCCTATCTATCATGAGGATCGCACCGTCACCTATACCCTCAGCGAAAGCGGCGAGACCACCATCACCGCCGGCATGAGGGTCATCGGCGAGGACACCGCCGCGTGGCACCACGCCAACGGCGAAGCGGACGCGGAGAGCGCCATTCAGATCAGGATCCGCGGCAACTCCTCCCGCTCCTTCGACAAGCCCAGCTATGCCATCCGGCTGGTGGACGACACCGGTGCCAACGCGCCCCAGTCCCTCATGGGCATGGACAACCACCACGAATGGGTGCTGTACGGCCCCTGGCTGGACAAGACGGCGGTGCGGAACTATATGTTCTACAACCTGGCGGGGGAGATCATGGACTACGCCCCCAACGTCCGCTACTGCGAGGTCATCGTGGACGGCGTGTATCAGGGGCTGTACCTGCTGACGGAGAACGTCA
>CAZTHY010000010.1:0-13989 GCA_964613205.1 uncultured Oscillospiraceae bacterium | reverse complement strand
ACCACGTCCAGCGTATCGCTGACGGTCAGCAGCCGCGTGGTGGTGTCCAGCGTGTCGAAAAGCCGGTTGTTGGCGGGGATGCCAGCGCCGGTGATGGCGTTGAGCAGCGTGGACTTACCGGCGTTGGTGTAGCCCACGATGGCCACCACCGGTATCTCGTTTTTCTGCCGTCTGGCGCGCTGGGTGGCGCGGACACGGCGCACCTCCTCCAGCTCCTGCTTCAGCTTGTCGATCTTCCGGCGGATGTGGCGGCGATCCGTCTCCAGCTGAGTCTCGCCGGGACCCTTGGAGCCGATAGGCCCTTTGCCGCTGGTGCCGGCCTGACGCTCCAAATGCGTCCACATACCCACCAGTCTCGGCAGCAGGTACTGGTACTGCGCCAGCTCCACCTGCAAGCAGCCCTCCTTCGTCCGCGCCCGCTGGGCGAAGATGTCCAGAATCAGGCCGCTTCTGTCCAGCACCTGCACGCCGCACAGCTCCGTCAGCACCCGAATCTGGGAGGGGGACAGGTCGTTGTCGAAGATGACCATGGTGGCCTCGCTGTTTTCCACCATGCGCTTGACCTCCTCCACCTTGCCCTCGCCGATGAAGCTGTGGGGATCCGGCTTCTCGCGGCTTTGCAGGATCATGCCGACGGACTCGGCACCGGCGGTCTCCACCAGTGCGGCCAGCTCCTGCAAGCTCTCCTCGTCGGCGCTGTCTCTGCCCAGCACCGGTGAGCGCAGTCCCACCAGCACGGCGTAATCCCGCGCACCGGACTTATTTTCTTCGATGGTCTTTCGTTCCATGTGTACCCTCGCTGTCGTGTTTTTTCCTATTGTACCCCATCGGCGGCCAAATGTAAATGAAAAACCCGAGCCGAAGCTCGGGTTTTTGAAGTGTCCTTACTTGTCCAGACCGAAACGCTTGTTGAACTTGGCAACACGTCCGCCGGTATCCACCAGCTTCTGCTTGCCGGTGAAGAAGGGGTGACACTTAGAGCAGACTTCCACGCGAATATCCTTCTTCGTAGAACCTGTCTCAATCACATTACCGCAGGCGCATTTGATAGTAGTCTGCTGATAATTGGGATGGATTCCTTCCTTCATTGCTCTTGTTCACCCCTTTCTGGTTCACTTGTCGTCCGCGTCTCCGCAAACGCAACTGTGATAATACCACACTCCCGCCGGAAATGCAAGCACTTTTCGCTATTTTTACAAAGAAATTTCCGTCTGCGGGGTGAAGAAGTAGAGAATCCGCTCCGTTACCGGCCGTTCCAGTATCTGGCTGAGCGCCTGAGCGTAGGCCGATAGCTGGGGGCGGTACGTCTCCGCCCGTGCGGCGACCTCCGCCGCCGTGATGCGGTCGGTCTTGAAGTCCACCACCGCCAGGCCCTCCGGCGTTTCAAACACGCAGTCCGCCACGCCTTGCAGCAGCATTTCCTCTCCGGCGGCGCTCTCATCGTAGATGCTGCCGTCCACCAACAGCGCAAAGCGGTACTCCCGCCACACCCTGGGCGCTTGCCGGATCCGCTGCGCCAGCGGCGAGGCCAAGAACCGTTCCAGCGCCGCCACGTCCAGCGAAGAAGCCTGTTCCGGCGTTAAGAGCCGCTTTTCCGTCAGCGATGCCACCTGCTGCGCCACCGGCGCACCGTTGAAGTCCAGATACTGCATGGCGGTGTGCATGGCGGTGCCCCGCTGGGCGGCGGACAGCCCCTGCGCCTTCTCCATGAAGCGGGGCTTCTCCGGCACCATGTCGAAGCGGTACGGGATAGTGCCGTCGGCGATCTCCTGATCCAGTTCCCTGCCCTTGAGCTGGGTGGCCGTCACCTTGGAGGGGGTGCGGGAGGCGGCGGCGTGGGGATAGACGAAGGCCAGCGCCGCTTCGTCGGGCTGCACCTCCGCCCTCTGGGGGGCGGCTTCACCGCTGCTGCGCTCCTCTGCGGTGGTGTCCTCCTGCTGCCACAGCCGGTGGAACCGGATGGTCAAACTCTCCGGCGCTTCGCCCAGCTCTGTCGGCCACAGGTCGGCATACCGGTAGATTTCCTCCGCCTGCCATGTGTGGAGCAGGGGCAGCAGCAGCCAATCCCCCGGCGTTCTGGCCGACGCCACCGCCTCCGGCGGTACCGGCAGGTCGCTGACAGCGATGAAGTCCCGCAGCCGCTTCAGCGGGTTTTTCATAGCGTCCACCATGATGAGCTTCTCTTTCGCGCGGGTCAGCGCCACATAGAGGATACGCATTTCCTCCGCCTTGGACTCCCGCTGCATCGTCTGCGCCAGCGCCGTTTTGGAGATGGTGTCGTAGCGGATGTGCCGCTCCCGATCGATCCGATCGGCGCCGATGCCCAGCTGGGGATGCACCAGCACGGGGCTGGTGGTGTCCCGCAGGTTGAACTGCCGGTTCAGGTCGCACAGCACCACCACGGGGAATTCCAGTCCCTTGGAGCTGTGTACGCTCATGATCCGCACGCCGCCGGCGGCGGTGGCGGTGTTCACATCGGGCACGTCGCCCTTTTCCAGCAGCCGGTGGAGGTAGGCGATGAAGTCGAACAGCCCCGTCCGTCCACTCTGGACAGTGCGGCGGGCGTAGTCGTACAGCGCCGCCAATCGCGCCTGCCGCGTCTCGCCGTCGGCCATAGCGCCGAAGATGGCGGTGACGTGGCAGCGGTCGTAGATGTACCACAAGAGCTGATCCGCCGCCATCTCCCGCGCCACCGTCCGCAGCTCCTCCAGCAGTGAAAGGAACGCGCGGCTGTCCGCCGATTCGTCGAGACACAGCGCATCGTAGTAGTCGCCGTCGGGGCGGAGGGAGCGGATCATGGCCAGCCGGTCGGGGGTCATGCCCACCAAGGGCGAGCGCAGCACGGCGATGAGGGGCACGTCCTGCCGCGGATTGTCCACGATCTCCAGCAGCGACACCATCACCGCCACCTCCATGGCGGAGAAGAAATCGTCGCTCTCCCCACCGTCACAGGGGATGTGCAGCCGTTCCAGCGCCGCCACATAGGCAGGCGTCGGCGTGCTGGGCGAACGCATCAGGATAACGATGTCCTCCGGTCGGACAGGCCGCTGTCCGCCGTCGTCACTGCGTACAGGGAAGCCCTCGTCCAGCAGATCGCGGATACGGCGCGCCACAAACTGCGCCTCCGCCTCGGTGCGGTCGAACTTCTCCTCCTCCGTGTCCTCCACGTCCAGCAGGTGGAACTCCACGTCCCGCTTTTCCCTGGAATAATCCTTCGCGCCGAAGTACAGCTTTTCCTCGTCGGTGTAGTCCATCTCCCCCATCTCGGCGGACATGATGTTGCTGAAGATGAAGTTGGTCACGTCCAGAATTTCTTCGCGGGAGCGGAAATTGCGGCTGAGTACCATACGGCGGGGCTGGCCGTCCACCGCCTCTGCCGCGTCAGCAAAGGAGCGGTATTTCTCCAAAAAGATGGTGGGATCCGCCAGCCGGAAGCGGTAGATGCTCTGCTTCACGTCGCCTACGGCAAAAAGACGGCGGCCATCGTCACTGACGGCGCGGAAGATACAGTTCTGCACCTCGTTGGTGTCCTGATACTCGTCCACCATCACCTCCTGATACCGCTGGGACACCTGCTCACCCAGCTCGGTGAAGGTGCCGTCGGGGTGCGCCAGCAGCGTCAGGGCGTAATGCTCCTGATCGGAGAAATCCACGGCGTTGCGCCGCACCTTCTCCTCCTGATACCGGCGGGCGAAGTCCCCTGTCAGCCGCAGCAGACCCAGCATGGCGGGGGCGATGGCGCGGAGGTCGTCCAGATGCTCCTGCTCCGACACCTGATAGGGAGCGGTCATCTTTTCCAGTTCCTCTTTGCACTTTTTCATGACGGTGCGGGCAGCCTCTTTCGCCGCCGCGTTTTCCTCGCCCTTGACGATACCGGCGCGGCGGAACACCGGCTGCACCGCCGCCATGGCGTCCCAGCCCTCTTTCGCCGCCGATTCGTAGAGACGAAGCTGATCCGCCACCTCCAAAAACCGGTCGGCGTAGGCGTTCCGCACCGGCTCACAGTCGGCCATGGCGTACACCGCCCGCTCCAACTGGCTGTCCCAAAATTGGGCACGGCGCACCGTGGAGGCCATGATGGTCTGGCCATACACGCTGTCGGCCAATCGGGTGGGCGGGTTCCGCCAGCTCTCCGCCGCCTGTTCCAGCCAAAGGGTGGGATAGGGGTGGCTTTGCAGCTTGCCGTACAGTTCCGGTATCAGCTTTTGCAGTCCGCGGTCGTCCCGCCCTGCGCCCAGCGTCTCCGCTAAGAGGGCAAATTCGCCGTCCCCCTGCTCAATGGCCTCATAGAAGGACTCCATCGTCTGTTCCAGCGCCCTGTCCCGCAGCAGCGCCGCTTCCGACTCGTCCAGCACGCGGAAATCCGGTGTCAGGCTCCGCCCCGCCACCGGTTCCAGCAGATGGACGTGCTGGCGCAGCAGTTGGGTGCAGAAGCCGCCGATGGTCTTGATGTCCGCCTGATACACGCGGAAAAGCTGCTGCCGCAGGTGGCGGTCGTCGGGGTTTTCGGCCACCAGCTTATTCAGCGCTGCCGCCAGCTTCGTTCGCAGCTCGGCGGCGGCGGCGCGGGTGTAGGTGATGATGAGGAAGTCGTCCACGTTGCAGCCGTTCTCCATCAGGTAGGAAAACACCCGCTCCACCAGCACCTTCGTCTTGCCGCTGCCGGCGGCGGCGGACACCAGCAAACTGCCGCCACGGTTGTCTACCGCCTTTTGCTGCTGAAGGGTCAATTGGATGTCACTCATGGGGCACCTCCCTGTCCACCAGCTCCCAGAATTCCTCGGGAGTGGTCTTTTTCAGATAATGGGGCTTGTCCTGCCGCTGGTCGAACCAGCAGGCGGAGGCGTAGTCGCAGCGGGCACAGGCGGTGTCCTGCGGCCCCCGTACATAGGGGTCGGCGTCGATGTTGCCGCCGCCCAGCTCCCGCGCTACACGGTGGAGTATCTCCTCCACATACCGCCCCAGCTTGCCAAGCTGCACGGCGCTGGCCAGTGAGCCGTCCAGCGTGCCGTCCTTCCTGACGCTCATGGGCAGGAACACAGGGGACGTGAACGCGTCGTGCTCCATGGCGTACAGCACCGCCGGTTCCGCCAGGACCATGCCGCTGCGCCGCAGCTCCTTCCGCAGCGTGGCTTCCAGCTTTTCCGGCGGCATCGCCCTGTCCGCCCGCTTGATGACATCCCTTGCAGGGAGGTACAGCACGCCTGCCGGTTCTATCGGATGGCCGAATTTCGCCGTGCCGGTCTTTTCCAGTGCGAACAGGTACAGCAGCATCTGGATGTTCAGGCCGTACCGCACGTCTGCCAGGTCGAACGCCTTTACACCTGTTTTGTAGTCCACCACACGGAGGTACAGCGTGTCGCCGTCCAGCCAGCCGTCCACTCTGTCCACCTTGCCGGAGACGGACAGCGTGGTGGTGTCGTCGGTGACGGTGATGGCCGGCAGGTCGCCGTCCTTGCCACCAAAGCCCAGCTCAAAGGCGATGGGGCGGAAATCGGAACACCGCAGCTCCTCCACCACGTTCTCCACGATGACGTAGGCCGTCTCCTTCAGGCGGGAGAACAGGTAGCGGAAGCGGGCGCTTTTCTCGTTGTAGCCGTCGATGACGGTGGCGGCGTATTCCTCGGTGTACCTGTCCACCAGCCGGTGCAGCAGGGGCTTTTCCGCGCCGCCGATACCGCCGCCCTGCTCCACGTCACGCAGCACGTTTTCCAGCAGATAGTGGAGGAAGGTGCCGATCTCCGGCGCTTCAAATCCGGCCTTCGTCCGCTCCTTGGCGCGGAGACCGTACTCCATAAAGTAGCCGAAATGACACGTCTTGATGCGGTCAATACGGGAGGCGGACATGGCCACGGTGCTGCCGTAGAGACTTCGCACCGCCTGGGGCGACAGCCGTCCCCGCCCCATAGCGCGGGCGGCGGCCATGCGATCCAGCACGTCCCCCTGTCCGTTTTCCTCGAAATAGCGCCACAGCGCGCCGTCCGGCTCCCGTCCCGCCAGCGTCAGCGCCGGTGCGGGGACTTCGCGGCGGTACGCGCCGTCCTCCCGCTCCACCGCTACCGTGGGGAACAGCTGCCGGATGCGCTCCACCACGAAGGAGGGCAGCAGCTTGGCGCCTGTCTCGTCACCGGCGCACCAGCTCACCTGCAAAGCGGTGCTGGGCTGGGCGAGGGCGGCGTAGATGTTCTGCAATTCGTTGCTGAGATCGTCAAAATCCGCATCGGACAGCCGCACACCCTGCTGCAACAGCAACTGCCGCTCCGTGGTGTCCAGCAGTCCGGTGTTGGGCGTCAGCGTAGGCAGCACGTTGTCGTTGGCGCCCAGCAGGAAGAGATACTTCACCGGATGGCGGTCGTTTCGTGTCAAGGGAGTTACCTTTACCTCGTCCAGCGTGGCAGGGATGCTGCCCACCGCGTACTGGCTCAATATCAGCCGCAACAAGCGGGCGAATTCCTCGCCGTCCAGCTCCGTGTCCCCCAGCAGCTCCACGAACTGATCCAGCACCTGACAGAAGATGTGCCATAGCTGGCCGTACTCCTCCGCCTGCTGCACCTGACCGGCTTCCCGCAGCTCCTCCGTCCGCTTTTTCAGCGATTCCGGCGCACCTGCCATCTCAGCAAAGGTGTAAAGCGCTTTCGCCTTACCCTCCGCTGTTTTGTTGTCTTTCAGTCCTTCACTCAAGTACAGGAACCACCGCCGTACCTTGGCGCGGATGCGGTTGATCTCCTTCAACTGGTCGATGCGCCGCTGGTTCATCTCACCGGCGTAGCCGTCGGGATCCGCCGTCCAGTCCTTGTCGCGCAGCCACATATTGCCCCGAATTTCCCATCGGATGACGTAGTTTTCCAGCAGGTCGCACTCCGCCGCCGTCACGTCGGTCATGCCGGTTTTGAGACAGCGGAACACATCCTCGTACTCAAAGCCCCCTGTCACCGCGTCCACGGCGGACAGCAGCAGCGTCAGCACCGGCTGGTGCAGCACGTCGCTGCGACGGCTGATGTAGGCCGGCACGTCGTCCCGCCGGAACACCGCCTCCAGCAGCGGGCCGTAAACCTCCATATTGCGGGCGGCCACCGCCATATCCCGCCAGCGAACGCCCTGCTGCGCCAACCGACGGAGCTGAGCGGAGACGTATTCCACCTCGGAAAAGGCGGTGTTGGCCTGATAGAGTCGGATGGGCGGCTCCTCCCCCTGCCACGGCTGGGGCTGGCCGAAAAAGTACCGCTCCAGATGCGCCAGCGGCGTGTTGGCGTCGCTGACAAGGACTTCCACTGTACACTTCGCACCTGCCTCTTTTGCCAGACGTTCCAGCCGCCCCTTCTGGCCGATGGCGTTGGCAAAGAGCTGGCGGTCGTTCTCGTCCCCCAGCAGCGTCACCGTCAGACTGTTGGCCTGACGCAGCACGGTGGCCAATATCTCCTCCTCCACCCGATTGAAGTAGGAAAAGCCGTCCACATACACGTCCTTGCCCGCCAGATAGTCGTCCTGAGGCAGCGCATCACACAGCTTCTGCACACGGGAGCGGGCATCGAAATCGCCGCCGTGGAGGCGGGCATCGTAGGCGGCGAAGATCAGCGCCGTGGAGCGCAGCTTTTCACCTGCCGCCCCGGGGATGTCCGCCACCTGCTGCACCAGCACCTGCGGCTCGATGCGGTAGGCGTACAGCTCATCTGCCAGCGCCACCAGCTGCCGCAGAAAGGCGGGGCGCTGGGAGGGGCGGGCGAACACCGTCAGCCGTGAGCTGACCTCCTGTAATGCCCGCCGCATGGTCAGCAGCTTGCCGCCGCTGTCCAGCGTCACGTCCGCCAAGCCGCCGGTGCGTCCCAGCACACGGGTGGCCAGACTCTGGAAGCTCAGCACCTCCGCGTCACGGCTGGCCGTAGCGCCGCAGACGCGGCACAAGTCCAACTCCGCCTCATGGGAGGCGTGTTCCGGCACCAGCAGGATCTGTCCCCGCTGCGCTCTCCGCCGCGCCAGCTCGTCCATGACACGGCGGCTCTTTCCCGCACAGGCACGCCCCATCAGAATGTGCAATTCCATATTGTGCCCTCCTTCTCCGTTTCTGCCGTCCATTATAGCGCAAAGCATCGAAAAAGGGAAGTCGGTTTTGCCGACTTCCCTGCCGCTTTGCTTCTACTTCATGGGACAGCCCTGTCCCTGCTCCCCTGCCGCCTTTCGCCGCTGGGCACGGACGGCGATCAGCTCACCGGCGATGGACACCGCCAGCTCCTCCGGCGTTACCGCGCCGATGGCGGTGCCGATAGGCGTGTGGACAAAGGCGATGGCCTCCTCGGAGATGCCCGCCTCCCGCAGCCGACCATTGACGTAAGCCGTCTTTTTCCGCGAGCCGATGACGCCTACATAGGCCACCTCCTGCCGCAGCACCTGTTCCTCCACCTGATAGTCGTGCTCGTGGCCGTTGGTCATGATGATGACGTAATCCTCCGGTGTCAGCGAAACATAGTCGCTCAAACGGGCGAACTGGCCGCAGATGACCTCATCCGCCTGCGGGAATCGCTCCCGCGTGGTGAACTCGGCGCGGTCGTCCATGACGAGGGGGCGGAACCCTACGGTACGCAGCAGCGGCACCAGCGCACGGGCGATATGCCCCGCACCGAACACCACCGCCCGCTCCCCTACCGGCAGCGATACGGAGAAAAACGCTTTGCCGTCGCTGTCGTTTTCCTCGGTAACGGTAGGCAATCCGCCGTCCATAGGCAGCGTCAGATACCCCGCCTGACGCGTCTCCAACCGGTGCAGCACCTGCGCCGACAGGTCGTTCCAGCCCTCATCACCTGCGAAAACAGGCGTCAGCAGTACCCTCACGTCGCCGCCGCAGACCATGCCGGTCTCGCCGCCGACACGAAGCTGAAAATCGTGGCACCCTGCGCCGCCGTTTCCGGCCATGAGGGACTGCGCCAGCACGATGGCCTGTCCCTCCACCGCACCGCCGCCGATGGTACCCGCCAGCAGCCCCTCGCGGCCTACCAGCATCTGACTGCCCGCTCCACGGGGGGCGGAGCCGTCGTCCCACACGATGGTGGCCAGCACCGTGTCCTCGCCCTGCTGTCTTTTGGCGGTCAGCGTCTGAAAGATGGTATGCATCGTCATTCCTCCGTATCTCGTATTTCTATCCGTTGTCCATTGTACAAGATAACGGCGGAAAAGGCAAGCGGCAGAGGCTCCGATGCAGAAATTTTCCTGCAAAATTTCCAGCTTATGGAAATCCACAACCAGCCGGAATCTGTCGATTTTCGCGGTTCTTTTGTGCAAGTTGCATAATTACATATAATTAGACTTGTGACCATTCTCCAATTTTCGGGCACTTTGTCCGTTGACTTTCCCAAAAGGCTTTGTTACAATACGTCCAACATCTACGAAGCGAAAGGAGACGCCGCCATGATGACCAACACGATGAACACCACCGCCAATACCACCCGCGACGCCGCCTGCGCCGCCGCTGTTTGCTGCGCCTGCACCGCTTCTCATACTGCCCTTCTGTTCGTCATGGACGCTGCTGTTGCGGCGTCCATTATTATTTGTGCCATTCTGGGTCTGATTATTCTGACCCTTACTTCTCACGCCCCCATGGCACCAACAGTCGCGGCCTGATACCCCACTCCGGTACAGCAAAGCGATCCTGCCATGAGCGGCAGGGTCGCTTTTTTGTATGTATAACACAGAAATCCAAACGAAACCCAAAAGGAGACAACACCATGAAGAAGAAATTTTTTGCCATGCTGATGGCGGTCGTCATGACCTTCACCCTCGTCGCCTGCGGCGGCAGCGACACCCCTTCCAACGATGATTCCGGCGACAACGCCGTGCAGACTTTGAAGATCGGCGGCATCGGCGCGCTGACCGGCGGCTATGCCAACTACGGTCTGTCCGTCAAGCAGGGCGCAGAGCTGGCCGCGCAGGAGATCAACGGTGCCGGCGGCGTGTGCGGTATGCAGGTGGAAGTCAGCTTCCAGGACTCTCAGGGCGATCCCGAGAGCGCCGTGGCCGCCTACGGCAAGCTGATGGACTGGGGCATGAACGTGTCGCTGGGCGGCACCATGTCCGGTGAGACGTCCTCCATCGTGGCCGCCGCCATGGCCGACGACGTGCTGGTGGTGGAGCCCACCGGTTCCGCCGACAAGTGCATCGACGGCAACGACAAGGCGTTCCGCGTCTGCTTCTACGATTCCTATCAGGGCACCGCAGCCGCCAACTACCTGAAGGACACCGTGCAGGTGGATGAGGTGGGCGTCCTTTATCAGAGCGACAACGACTACTCCGTCGGCCTCTACAACGCCTTCGTCGCCCAGTGCGGCAACGTCGGTGTCACCGTCAAGGAGACCCAGACCTTTACCGCCGCCACCGCTACCGATTTCTCCACCCAGGTCAATGCGCTGGTGGACTCCGGCGTGAAAGTGGTCTTTATCCCCTTCTACGCCGAGGAAGCGTCCACCTTCCTGACCCAGGCCAAGGGCAAGTTCGCCTCTGACGTGTACTTCTTCGGTGCCGACGGTCTGGACGGCATCCTAGGCAAGGTGAAGCAGGACGTGACCATCGCCGACAACGTGCTGATGATGACCCCCTTCGCTGCCGAGTCCACCGAGGAGAACGTGCAGTCCTTCGTCAAGGCGTATGAAGCCGCCTATGGCGCTACCCCTGATCAGTTCGCCGCCGACGGCTATGACGCCGTCTACACCGTCAAGGCCGCCGTGGAAGCCGCTGGCGGCAGCGTCTCCGGCGCTGAGCTGGCCGCCGTCATGACCTCCATCGAGGTGAAGGGCGTTACCGGCACCATGACCTGGAACGCTGACGGCAACACCAACAAGGCCGCCACCGCCATCCTCTACAAGAACGGCGTGGGCACCGTGTTCGGCGCAGACACCGCCGACGCGGAGTAATTCCCCCTCATTCGCTTCCTATCTTCCTCACCATAGCCCGCTGCCCTCCCGACCTCCCCCCTGTCGGGAGGGCGGTGCGGGCGCAGAAAAGGAATCTTTGCCATGACACACTTCATCCAAACACTTATCAGCGGCCTCAGTCTGGGCAGCATCTACGCCCTTATCGCGCTGGGCTACACCATGGTCTACGGCATCGCCAAGATGCTGAACTTCGCCCACGGTGACGTCATCATGATCGGCGCGTACAGCGGCATTTTAGCCGTGGCGCAGCTGGGTCTGCCGCCCATCGTGGCGGTGCTGGCCAGCATCGCCATCTGTGCGCTGCTGGGCGTGGCCATCGAGTTCTGCGCCTACCGTCCGCTGCGGCAGGCGCCGCCCCTCAATGTGCTGATCACCGCCATCGGCGTCAGCTACCTGCTGCAAAACACGGCGCTGCTGGTGTTCGGTTCCCAGCAGGCCGCCTACCCCACGCTGGTCACGCTACCCTCCTTCTCCCTCGGCGGCGTGCAGGTGGACGGCATCACGGTGCTGACGCTGGCCGTCACCGCCGTCATCATGCTGACGCTGACGCTGTTCATCGACCACACCCGACTGGGCAAGGCCATGCGGGCGGTGTCGGAGGATCGTGACGCGGCCACGCTGATGGGTATCAGCGTCAACCGCACCATCACGCTGACCTTCGCCATCGGCTCTGCGCTGGCGGCCTTCGCCAGCATCTTCTACGGCATGACCTACGTCTACATCAAGCCCACCACCGGCGCTATGCCCGGCATCAAGGCGTTTACCGCCGCGGTGTTCGGCGGCATCGGCTCCGTCCCCGGGGCCATGCTGGGCGGCATACTGCTGGGCATGATCGAGCAGTTCTCCAAAACGTATATCTCCACGTTGTGGGCGGACGCCATCGTGTTCGGCGTGCTGGCGGCAGTGCTGGTCATCAAACCCACCGGCCTTCTGGGCAAGCCCCAGCAGGAGAAGGTATGAGGTGCGCCATGAAGCTGAATAAGAAAAATACCGATCTCATCACCGTTGCGGCGGTGGTGATGCTGTACGCCGTGGTGGCGGTGCTGCTGTACGGCGGCTCCATGACACGGCAGATCACCAATATGCTCATCCCCACGTCGGTGTACATCGTGCTGGCGGTGTCGCTGAATCTGGTGGTGGGACTGCTGGGCGAGCTGAGTCTCGGCCACGCGGGGTTCATGTCCGTGGGACTGTTCTCCGGCTGCCTCGTCTCCATCGCGCTGGTGGACACGCCGCTGCCGATGGCGGTGCGTCTGCCGGTGAGTATGCTGCTGGGCGGCGTGATGGCCGCCGTAGCGGGGCTCATCGCAGGACTGCCCGCCCTCCGTCTGCGGGGCGACTATCTGGCCATCGTGACGCTGGCCTGCGGCGAGATCATCAAGAACGTCATCACCAATCTGGACTTCACCGGCGGCGCGCTGGGTCTGAACACCATGCCGGTCTACTCCGGTGCCAGGGAGCTGCTGCCCTATGCGGCGGTGCTGGTGCTACTGACGGTGGTGGTGATGCTGCACCTGAAGCGCTCCAAGTACGGCCGTGCCATCATGGCCATCCGCGACAACCGTATCGCCGCCGAATCGGTGGGCTTGAACGTAACGTGGTTCAAGCTGGCGGTGTTCATCATCGCCGCCTTCTTCGCCGGTGCCGCCGGTACGCTGTACGGCCATTCGCTGGCCAACGTGAAGGCCGCCGCCTTCGACTACAATATGTCCATCGACATCCTCATCTTCGTGGTGCTGGGCGGCATGGGCAGTGTGCCCGGTTCCATCGTGTCCGCCATCGTGCTGACGGTGCTGCCGGAGGCGCTGCGTGACTTCGCCGACTACCGGATGGTAGCCTATGCGCTGGTGCTGATCCTGGTGATGCACGCCACCAGCAACCCCGCCATGAAGGGCTTTTTCACCTCGGTGCGTGAAAAGCTGACCCCCAAGAGAAAGGAGCGTGCCGCTCTATGACGACGAAACTGGTCTCCCGCCCCTCCCGTGCATTGCTGCCGGAGCGGGACGCCCATTTGCAGCCGGTGCTGGAATGTGTGGATCTGGGCATCCGCTTCGGCGGACTGAAAGCCGTGGACAACTTCAATCTGACGCTGGGCAGGACGGAGATCGCCGGTCTCATCGGCCCCAACGGGGCGGGCAAGACCACCGTTTTCAATCTCCTCACCAAGGTCTACCAGCCCACCAGCGGCGCTATCCTGCTGGACGGCAAGGACACCCACAGCATGACCACCGCGCAGGTAAACAAGGCGGGCATCGCCCGCACCTTCCAGAATATCCGCCTTTTCAACGACCTGACGGTGGCGGAAAACCTGATGGTGGCCATGAACGACTCCATCCACTACGGTCTGCCCGGCAGCATCCTCCACAGCTCCCGCTACCGGCGGGAGGAGCGCATCGCCCGTGAACGGGCGGATGAGCTGCTGACCATCTTCCACATGGAAGCCCACGGCGACGAGCGGGCGGGCTCCCTGCCCTACGGCGCCCAGCGGCGGCTGGAAATTCTGCGGGCGCTGGCCTCCAATCCGTGTCTCCTGCTGCTGGACGAGCCGGCGGCGGGCATGAATCCGTCGGAGACGGCGGAGCTGATGGAGAACATCCGGAAAATTCGCGACACCTTCAAGATCGCCGTGCTGCTCATCGAGCACGATATGAACTTGGTGATGAACATCTGCGAGGGCATCTGCGTCCTCAACTTTGGCCGCGTTATCGCCAAGGGCACACCGGCGGATATCCAGTCCAACGAGGCGGTCATCGAGGCGTATTTAGGCAAACGGAAGGAGGGCGGCGCATGAGTACCGTTTTGCAGGCGGACAACCTGAACGTATACTACGGCAGCATCCATGCGGTGAAGGACGTGTCCTTCCACGTGGAGCAGGGCGAGGTGGTGACGCTGATCGGTGCCAATGGCGCGGGAAAATCCACCACGCTGAACACCGTGGCGGGACTGCTCCGCAGCCGCACCGGTTCCGTGCAGTTCTTCGGCGAGGACTTACGCCATGTGGCCAGCCACAAGTTGGTGGGGCGCGGCATGGCGCTGTTGCCGGAGGGACGGCGCATATTCCAGCACATGA
>CAZTHY010000009.1:0-14649 GCA_964613205.1 uncultured Oscillospiraceae bacterium | reverse complement strand
ACACGCTGGACACCACCACGCGGCTGCTGACCGTCAGCGATACGCTGGACGTGGTCATCTCCGACACGGTGGGCTTCATCCGCAAGCTGCCCCACCAGCTGGTGGAGGCGTTCAAGGCCACGCTGGAGGAGCTGGAATACGCCGATCTGCTGCTCCACGTCATCGACGCCGCCAACCCCCAGTGGCAGGAGCAGGCGCAGATCGTGGATGCGCTTATCAAGGAGCTGGGAGCTGACGAAATACCGTGTATTCGCGTCTACAACAAGTCCGACCTGGCCTTCGGCTTTGAACGGGGCAGGGAGGAGGACGCCGTGGCGGTGTCCGCCAAGACGGGAGAGGGAATTCCGGCGCTGCTGGAGGCCATCGACCGCAAGCTGGACAAGGGTACCCGCCGCGTGACGCTGCACCTGCCCTACGATAAAACGGGATTTTTGGACGTTTTGTACCGCGAGGGCAAGGTGGAGAGCGTGGAATACGGTGCCACGGTGGACGTGGCGGCGGTGTGTACGCCGCGGCTTATCGGCCTATTGAAGGACTATATCGAGGGCTGGACGGAGCCGAAGGAGGACTGGGAATGAGCGTTTACCGCATACCCTACCAGCCGTCGGAGACGGAGTTCACCGAGAAGCGTTCGCGATTTATCGGACATTTGCTGCCGGTGAACAGCGAGGAAGAAGCCCGTGCCTTCATCACCCAGATGAAGAAAAAGTACTACGATGCCCGCCACAACTGCTGGTGCTACCGCATCGGGGAGAACGTCCTGCGTTACGGCGACGACGGCGAACCACAGGGCACCGCCGGTCAGCCCATGCTGAACGTGTTCCAGCGGGAGAACGTGACGGACGTGGTGTGCGTGGTGACGCGGTACTTCGGCGGCATTCTGCTGGGTGCCGGCGGACTGACCCGCGCCTACTCCAAAAGCGCCCGTGATGCGCTGTCTGCCGCCGGTGTGGCGGAGATGGGGCTGTGGACAAAGGCGGCCATCCCCTGTCCCTACGCCCTCTTTGAGCGGGTGCGGGGCGAGGTGACGACGCTGGGCGGTCTCATCGACGACACCCAGTACGGCGCCGACATCCGCATGGCGGTATCGCTGCCGGACGGCACGGCGGACACGCTGGCGGAGCGGCTCACCGAGCTGTCGGCAGGTGGCATCACCATAGAGCGGCTGGGGGAGGAATACCGCCCGGGCGGCCGGATCGAGATATAAGCATACAGGCAAAAGCGCCCTTTGGGGCGCTTTTTTGCTATGCAAATGGCGCAAAAAGCGGGGCGGCAGCATAGGATGATACAGGCGGGCGCAGAAGTCCGCCGGACTACAAAGGAGGTACGTTATGCAGGAGTATCTCATCACCGCCCGCTCCGTCACCCACGCCCAGCGGATGGCGCGGACGCTGGAAAAGGCGGGACTTCCCGCTGCGGTGAGCCGCGCCCCCATGGGGCTGACAGGGAAGGGCTGCGGCTATGTCCTCCGTCTGCGGGGTCATCAGCGGGCGGCGGCAGCGTGGCTGCTGCTGCGGGAAACGGGGTTTTCGCCCTCCAGGGTTTTCATGCGGGAGGGCGACGGATATAGAGAGGTGGCACTATGATCTATTTTGACGCGGCGGCGACTACGCTGCAAAAGCCGGACACGGTGCGGCGGAAGATGTATGAGGCGGTGGGGACGCTGTCCTCACCCGGGCGGGGTGGCTATCCCTCCACACGGCGGGCGGAGGAGGTGGATTTTCAGTGCCGGTGGCTGGCGGCGGAGCTGTTCGGCGTGGACGATCCGGCCAACGTGGTGTTTACGTCCAACGCCACCCACGGCCTGAACATCGCCATCCACACGCTGGTGAAGCCCCATGCGCGGGTGGTCATCTCCGGCTACGAGCACAACGCCGTCACCCGTCCCCTCCACGCCATTCCCGACGTGGAGGTGGCGGTGGCCGACGGCAGGCTGTTCGACGGCGGCGATATGGTGGCGCAGTTCCGAAGCGCACTGGCGGAAAAGACCGACGCGGTGATCTGCACCCATGTGTCCAACGTGTTCGGCTGCGCGCTGCCTATTGCAGACATTGCCGCGCTGTGTCGGGAGAAGGGCGTACCCCTTATCGTGGACGCCTCCCAGTCGGCGGGGATACTGCCGGTGGATATGGCGGCGCTGGGCGCTGCGTTTATCGCTATGCCCGGCCACAAGGGGCTGTACGGCCCGCAGGGAACGGGACTTTTGCTGTGCGGCATGGAGCCGGAACCGCTGCTGCGGGGTGGCACAGGGTCGCAGTCGCTGCTGCAAGCCATGCCCGCGGAGCTGCCCGACCGGCTGGAGGCGGGCACCCACAATATGCCCGGTATCGCGGGGCTGCTGGAGGGCTTGCGGTTCGTGAAGCGGCAGGGGCTTGACCGTATCGCCCGCCACGAGGAAAAGCTGGGGCGTATGGCAGCATCGGGACTGGCAGCTATCCCCGATGTGGAGGTGTTTACCGGTGAGGGACAGACCGGCGTGGTCAGCTTCCGCGTAAAGGGCTGGGACTGCGAGGAGCTGGGCGAAGCGCTGGCGGCGCAGGGCATCGCCCTCCGTTCGGGGCTTCACTGTGCGCCCTTGGCGCACCGCACGGCGGGGACGCTGGACACCGGCACGGTGCGCTTCAGCCCCTCCGTATTTAACCGGCCGCAGGAGGTGGAAACGCTGCTGTCCACGCTGCGCCGCCTCCTTGGGCAAACTGCAAAAGGCTGAGCACATTTTTTTGTTGCATTTTCCCAATATTTTTATTATAATAAGAGTATCTATGTTTACTCCCCATTGAGGAAAGGTGACGGTATGGAGAAGATACTCGAACTGATAGAAATGATTGGGAACTACTTACTGCTGATCAGGGTTTCCGACGTGCTGGACATCGTAATTATCGCCTTTTTGGTCTACAATCTGCTGCGGCTGGTGAAGAGCACCCGCGCGGAGAACATCCTCAAGGGCGTGGTGATGTTCCTGCTGATCCTGTGGCTGGCAGAAATTCTCCAGCTCAACAGTTTGGCCTATATTCTGGGCAATCTGGTGCAGGTGGGCATTTTGGCCATCATCGTCCTGTTCCAGCCGGAGATTCGGCAGATACTGGAAAAGGTGGGCAGCCGGAACATCAAGTTCCTCAGGGTGTTCCGCC
The DNA here is from genome assembly GCA_964613205.1 of uncultured Oscillospiraceae bacterium. Taxonomy (GTDB): domain Bacteria; phylum Bacillota; class Clostridia; order Oscillospirales; family Oscillospiraceae; genus Vescimonas. The sequence continues at coordinate 11,518 of CAZTHY010000009.1, read as the reverse complement.
CTGCCCAGCAGCAGTCGTCGCTGGAGCGTGTCATCGAGCAGACGGTGATGGCCTGTCAGGAGATGTCCCAGAGCAAGACCGGCGTGCTCATCGTCTTTGAGCGGGAGATACGGCTGGACGACATGGTACGCAGCGGCACGCTGCTGGATGCCGCCGTGTCCTCGGAGCTGCTGAAGAACATCTTCTTCGTCAAAGCGCCTATGCACGACGGTGCGGTCATCATCCGGCAGGGGCGCATTTTGGGCGCCGGCTGTATGCTGCCCTTGAGTAAGAACGTGAATCTGAGCCGAGACCTGGGTATGCGTCACCGCGCCGGTATCGGCATGAGCGAAAACTCCGATGCGGTGGTGGTCATCGTCTCGGAGGAGACCGGCTCCATCTCCGTGGCCATCGGCGGTATGCTCAAGCGTCACCTCATGCCGGAGACGCTGACGAAGCTGCTGCGCAACGAGCTGATGCCGCCGGAGGAGGAGACGGAGGACAAGCCCCGCCGCTCCATGACGGAGCTGCTGAAACTGCGGAGAAAGGGGGAGGACACCGATGACGGATCAGACTTTTAACCATACCGGTCACGACGAGGAACAGCCCCGCTTCAACCGCAGCAAGGTCATGCGGATCGTCATTTCCATACTGGTGGCCATCGCCGTGTGGGTCTATGTGGATGTGGAGAAGGCGCCGGAGCGCACCACCACCCTCCACGACATCCCCGTGGAGTTCTCCGGCGAGAACACCACGCTGGCGGACAAGAATCTGATGCTGCTGTCGGGCTACGACACCACCATCGACCTGACCATCCGCGGCCCCAAGCGGGAGCTGGTGAAGATGAACAGCGACAATGTCCGCGTGGTGGCCAGCACCAACAGCATCGACACGGTGGGCGTCCACCAGCTGGACTACACCGTCAGTTTTCCCGACGGCGTGACGAAGAATAACGTCAGCGTCCAAAAGGCCAGTCTCAGTCAGATCACCGTCACGGTGGGAGAGCTGTACACCAAGGAAGTACCGGTGGAGTGCGAGGTCATCGGCGAGGTGGCGGAGGGCTACTTCACTGGCGAGGTATCGCTGGATCCGGCGGCGCTGATTTTGCGGGCGCAGCGTGACGACCTGCTGAACGTCAGCCACGCCAAGCTGACGGTGGACATCACCGGTGCCACCCGCTCGGTGGTGCAGACGGTGACGGTGCAGCTTTACGACTACGACGGCCACCCTGTGGAGAACAGCAACATCCGCACCAGCGCCAGTCTCATTCAGGCTCGAGTGCCGGTGCTGACCACGAAGGAAGTGCCGCTGGCGGTGGAGTTCTCCGGTGTACCCGGCACGGCCATGAACAGCATCGTCTGCGACATCAGCCCCCGCACGGTGCGTCTCAACGGTGAGGCTGACGTGCTGGAGACCATCAACAGGCTGGTACTGGCCACGCTGTATGTGGAGGATCTGGAGCTGGTGCAGCAGAACAGCTATGTGGTCACACCGCCGGAGGGTACCTGGCTGGTGAACGGCAACGAGGTGGCCACGGTGGACATCAAGCTGGAGGGCATCAGCGAGACGACGCTGACCGCCGCCACCATCAGCTATCTCAATATGCCTACCGGTCTCTACGCTGCGCCGGCTTCCGGCGGCGTGCAGGTACGGCTGTGGGGCATTACCGAGGAGATCGAGGCCATCCAGCCGGAGAACCTGCTGGTGACGGCGGACATGAGCGCCGTGACAGGGCAGGGCTACGTCACCGTACCGGTGACGGTAACGGTGAACGGCTTCAACGACGTGACGGCGCGGGGCACCTATGAGCTGGCGGTGGTCATCACCGACACGCCGCCGGTGGTGGACGAGCCGGAGGGCGACACGCCTGCATCCTCCACCACACCGGTGGAGGAGGAACAGGGGGATAACACCCCCGCCAATAACACAGACAACGGCGCACAGGATGCTGCGCCGCCCAATACCCAGCCCGACACGGCCGTCACCCCTGCGGCGTGACCGGCGGGCGACCTATGAGGTGAACTATGACACAGATCGCAACAGTGGAAAAGCTTCTGCCCGGCGGGTACGCGGAGATCTCCGTACCCCGTAAATCCGCCTGCGGCCATGACTGTGAGGAGTGTGCCGGCTGCGGCATGACCGGCGCGGCCATCAAGGCACGGGCGAAGAACGACGTAGGCGCGTCGGCGGGACAGAAGGTAGTGGTGGAGAGCAGCACCAAAAAGCTCCTGGGCGTGGTGGCAGTGGTCTACCTGCTGCCGGTGATCTGCTTCCTGCTGGGCTACTTTTTAACGGAAGGTCTGGCGGAGAGCTGGCGGTACGCCATCGCCATCGGCGCGGCGGCACTGTCGTTCCTCGTCAGCGTATGGTACGACCGGCGGGCGAAGAAGCAGGAGAGCCTGACCTACGCCATCATGCGGGTGCTGTAAAAGGTGTTCGGCTATGTGCGCCCCTCCGATGAACGGCTGACGGAGTCGGAGCGGGAGACGTTTCGCGGCGCGTACTGCGGCCTGTGCCATGCGCTGGGACAGCGGTACGGCTGGGCGGGGCGGATGATCCTGAACTACGACCTGACCTTTTTGGCCATGGTGCTGTCCTGCGGAGAGGGCGGCTGGTGCCATAAGCGCTGCCTGCTCCATCCCATCCGTAAGCGATGCTGCTGTCAGGGCGACAGCGCCTTCGATACGGCGGCGGACATGAGCGTGATCCTGACGTACTGGCAGCTAAAGGACGGCGTGGCCGACCACGGCTTTTTCGGCGGTCTTAAATACCGCTTGGCGCTGCTGGCGTTAGGCGGCGCCTACCGGAAAGCCCGCCGCCATCAGCCGGAGTTCGACCGTCAGACGGAGGAACACCTGCGCCAGCTTGCCCGACTGGAAAAAGAGAACTGCCCCACGCTGGACGCGCCGGCGGATGCCTTTGCATCGCTGCTGGCCGGTGCGGCGGTCGGTATCGAGGACACATCACGCCGGCGGGTGACGGAGCAGCTGCTCTACCACTTAGGCCGCTGGGTCTATTTGGTGGATGCGGCGGACGACCTGAAAAAGGACACGGCCAGCGGCAGCTACAACCCGCTGCCCCTGCGGTATGCAGTGGAAAACGGCGCTCTGTCGCCGGCGGATCGCCAGTCGCTGGCAGCGACGCTGGACGGCTCGGTGCGCTCCATGGCGGCGGCCTTTGAGCTGCTGGAGGAGAGCATCTACACGCCGGTGCTGCGAGCGGTGGTCTACGAAGGACTGTACGCCGTAGGCAGCGCCGTACTGAACGGCACGTTCCACAGGAGAGAGAAGAGAGAAGAACCTATACGAAAGGCGGACACCGATCATGCGTGATCCCTATCAAGTGCTGGGCGTTCCCAGTACGGCCACCGATGAAGAGGTGAAAAAGGCTTACCGCGATTTGGCGCGGAAGTACCATCCGGACAATTATCACGACAATCCGCTGGCCGATCTGGCACAGGAGCGGATGAAGGAGATCAACGAAGCCTACGAGACGGTGCAGGCGCAGCGGAAAGCGGGGCGTTCCTCCACCGGCTACGGCGGCCAGAGCTACGGCGGGTATCAGAGCGGCTATCAAGGCGGCTATCAGACCGGCTACCAGTCCTCTTACGGCTACGGCAGCCGCTGGCAGCGGGTGCGTATGGCCATCAGTCAGGGCGATCTGAATCTGGCGGAGGAGCTGCTGAACGCCCAGAGCGACCATGACGCGGAGTGGAACTTCCTCAAGGGCGCTATATGCTATCGCCGCGGCTGGCTGGATGAGGCACGGCGGTACTATCAGAACGCCGTGCAGATGGATCCCGACAACGTAGAGTACCAGCGGGCGCTGGACATGGTGGAGGGTCGCGGCGGCTACCGTCCCAACGGCTACGGCCACATGACCACCGGCAGCTGCGACAACGGCGACTGTCTGCGTCTGTGCGGCGCCACACTGTGCTGCAACGCCATGGGCGTGCCGGTGTGCTTCTGCTGAATATAAAGTACGAGAGTTTCCCTTTCTAATATAGTGAAGGAGTTGAATAGAGTGGTCAAGAGTATGACCGGTTACGGCCGTGGGCGCGAAATGCGCGGCGGCAGAGACATTACGGTGGAGGTGCGCTCCGTCAACAACCGCTATCTGGACTGCACCGTGAAAATGCCGAGAGCCTACATTTTTGCCGAGGATCGGATGAAGGCCAAGGTGCAGCAGGCCATCTCCCGCGGCAAGGTGGACGTGTTCGTCACCATCGACGCTACCGCTGCCGATGCCACCGTGGTGGCGGTGAACGAGCCGCTGGCGCGGGGCTACTATGAAGCGCTGATGAAGCTGAAGGAGACGTTCTCCCTCGCCGGTGACGTGACACCGGATGTGCTGGCCAAGTTCCCCGAGGTGCTGTCCGTCACCAAGGCGGAGGAGGATGTGGAGGCCATCGCCGCCGACATCTGCGCCGTGCTGGATCAGGCGCTGGTGGCCTATAACGAGATGCGCGCCGTGGAGGGCGTGAAGCTGGCGGAGGACGTACTGAGCCGCGTGGACACCATCGAGACTATCGTAGGCCGCGTGGAGGAGCGCTCCCCTCAGACGCTGGCAGCCTATCGCCAGCGGTTGGAGACGCGGATGCAGGAGGTGCTGCAATCCACCACCATCGACGAGAGCCGTATTCTGACGGAAGCCGCCATTTTTGCCGACAAGATCGCCGTGGACGAGGAAACCGTCCGTCTCCGCAGCCACATCGCCCAGCTTCGCGATATGCTGCGGGGCGACGAGGCGGTGGGCCGGAAGCTGGACTTCCTCATTCAGGAGGTCAACCGCGAGTGCAACACCATCGGCTCCAAGTGCAACGACCTGACCATCGCACAGGACGTGGTGCGGCTGAAGGCGGAGGTGGAGAAGATCCGCGAACAGGTACAGAATATGGAATAAGGAGGCCGAGGGATGCAATTCGTCAATATCGGCTTCGGAAACCTGATCTCCGCCGACCGGCTTATTGCGCTGGTCAGCCCCGACTCGGCACCGGTGAAGCGGCTGGTGCAGGAGGCACGGGACAGGGGAATGCTCATCGACGCCACCTTCGGGCGCAAGACCGCCTCGGTGCTGGTGATGGACAGCGACCATGTGGTGCTGTCGCCGCTGGCGGCGGAGCGTTTGGCACCGCGGCTGGGGTTACAGGTGAAGGACATGACAGAGGAGGAATGAGAAGTGCATAAAACAGGCAAGACCTTTATCGTCTCCGGCCCCTCCGGTGTGGGCAAAAGCACCGTACTGCGATCGCTGTTTGAAAATCGGGACGATCTCTATTTCTCCGTCTCCGCCACCACCCGCGCTCCCCGCGAGGGGGAGCGGGACGGCGTGGATTACCACTTTATACAGGCCGACGAGTTCCGCAGCATGATCGCCGCCGACGCTTTTTTGGAGTACGCCGAGTATGTAGGCAACTTCTACGGCACGCCCAAGATGTATGTAGACGCTGCCATGGCCCGTGGCCGCGATGTCATACTGGACATCGAGATACAGGGTGCCAAGCAGGTGTGCGAGAAACGGCCGGAGACGGTGCGGATCTTCATCGCCCCGCCCAGCTGGTCGGAGCTGGAGCGCCGCCTTACCGCCCGCGGCACCGACAGTCCGGAAAAGGTGCAGAAGCGCCTTCTGCGGGCGCAGGTGGAGCTGCAAATGGCCGGCGATTACGATTACTTTGTCATCAACGATACGGTGGACAAGGCAGTGGAGGAGCTGCGCGCGATTCTGTGCGCCGAACACTGCAAGCCCGCTGAACGTATGGATCTTATTTGGAATGGAAAGGAAATGTGAACACTATGTCTATGCTCTATCCCGCTATGAATAAGCTGACCCAGCACCTGCCCAACCGCTACATGATGGTGAACGTGGTGGCGCGCCGCGCCCGCCAGATCGCCGAGGAAGCGGAGAACACCGGCACCCATCTGGACGAGAAGCCGGTGACCATGGCCATCGGCGAGGTGGCGGAGGGTATCTACCACTACGAAGCCGCCGAGACCAAGAGCGAGGACTGATATGCCCATCGTGGCCAAGCTGGCGGTGCAGGCGGCCACCTATGCCATCGATCAGGTATATGACTACCTGCTGCCGCCGGAACTGGCGGGGCAGGTGGGCTGTCGCGTGCTGGTGCCCTTCGGACGGGGCAACCGTCTCAGCGAGGGCATGATCCTGTCGCTTCGGCAGGAGATGCCGGAAAAGCCGCTGAAAGCGGTGCGCGCGGTGCTGGACGAGGAGCCGGTGGTGTCGGAGAAGGAGCTGAAGCTGGCGCTGTGGATGTGCCGGCGGTATTTCTGCACCTTCTACGATGCCCTTCATACGCTGCTGCCCGCCGCCGTGTGGTACCGGTATCGGGAGATATGGTCGCTGCGTCAGGAGCTGCTGCCGGACACCGCCACGGAGAAGGAACAGGCGGTAGCCCGTCTTTTGCAGGACGGCGCTCTCAGCGAGGACAAGATCTGCCAGTCGCTGGGCGACGACATCGTACCGCTGCTGCGGAAGATGGAGAAGTCCGGCTGGCTCAAACGTACCACGGAGCAGAAGCGCCGTGTGCGGGACAAGGTGGTGTCCTTCGTGCGGCTCATCGTGCCGGCGGAGCAGGCCATGGAGCTGGCGGGACGTTCCGCCAAGCGCCGTGATGTGGTGGCGTTCCTCGCCCAGAACGGCGAGACGGCGCTCCACGACCTGACCTACTTCACCGGTGTGGAGCGGCGGACGGTCACCGACCTGTGCCGCTGCGGTGCGGCGGCACTGCGGGAGCAGGAGGAATACCGCCTCTCCCAGCGGCAATACGCCGTAAAGGCCACGCCTATCACGCTGAATGACCAGCAGCAGCACGTCTGCGACACGCTGCTTCGTCAGATCGACACCGGCGAGGCCGGTGTAACGCTGCTGCGGGGCGTTACCGGCAGCGGCAAGACCATGGTGTACATCCGGCTGGCGCAGCTCCTGTTGGAGCGGGGCAAGTCGGTGATGATACTGGTGCCGGAGATCGCGCTGACACCTCAGATGATGGCGCGGTTCACCGCCTACTTCGGCGGCGAGGTGGCGCTGCTCCATAGCGGCCTGAGGATGACGGAGCGGTACGACCAGTATAAGCGCATCCGGCGGGGCGAAGCCCGCATCGTGCTGGGCACCCGTTCGGCGGTATTCGCGCCGCTGCAAAATTTGGGGCTTATCGTTATGGATGAGGAACAGGAGGGCTCCTATGAGTCGGAAAACGCCCCCTGCTACCACGCACGGGACGTGGCCAAGTACCGCTGCGCCCAGGAGGGCGCACGGCTGCTGCTGGGTTCCGCCACCCCTACGGTGGAGACGGCCTACCGCGCGCTGAGCGGCGATTACAGCCTTTTGGAGCTGACACACCGGTACAACGAACAGCACCTGCCCCGGGTCATCATGGCCGATCTAAGGCAGGAGCTGCGACAGGGACGCAGTACCATCATCAGCCAGCCCCTTTACGAGGAACTGCGGCAGAATCTGGCGGCAGGGGAGCAGAGCATCCTGTTTCTCAACCGCCGCGGCAGCAGCCGGCAGCTGCTCTGTCCCCAGTGCGGCTATGTGCCGGAATGTCCGCGGTGCAGCGTCTATCTGACGTACCACAGCGCCAACGACCGGCTGATGTGCCACTACTGCGGCTACTCCCAGCGGACACCGAAGGAGTGTCCCCAGTGCGGCGGCACGCTGAAGCACATCGGCTTTGGCACCCAGCGGGTGGAGGAGGAACTCCACGAGCTGTTCCCCGAAACGGAAGTGCTGCGGATGGACGCGGACACGGTGACGGCGGGACATGAAGCGCTGCTGCGGGAATTTGAAGAAAAGAAAATACCCATCCTGCTGGGCACCCAAATGGTGGCCAAAGGGTTGGATTTTGAAAATGTGACGCTGGTAGGCGTACTCAGCGCCGATCTGTCGCTGTATGTGGATCACTACCGCGCCGCCGAGCGCACCTTCAACCTGCTGACGCAGGTGGTGGGTCGTGCAGGGCGGGGCAGCAAGGCAGGCCGCGCGGTGATACAGACCTACACGCCGGAAAACGACGTGATACAGGCGGCAGCGTCGCAGGATTACCAACGCTTTTACGAGAGCGAGATACAACTGCGCCGCCTGCGCCGCGACCCGCCCTTCGCCGACCAGTTCCTCATCACCGTCACCGGCGGGGAGGAGGACGGTGTCCGCCGCGCCATCGAGCTTTTGCGGCAGGGCCTGGCATCGGCCATACGCAAGCCGCCCTATGACGAAATGGGATTGGAACTGATCGGCCCCGCTCCCGCACCGGTGGTGCGCGTCAACGGCAGCTACCGCTACCGGCTGACGCTGCTGGGCGAAAACAACGCACAAATGAGAGGGCTGCTGGCCGGTTTCATGCGGGCGTTCGCCAAAAGGCCGGAAAACCGGCGACTCCACATCCGTGTGGACTGCGATCTGATGGATTGATAATTTGAGAATAGAGGTAAGCAAACATGGCATTACGAAAGATAGCGATTCAGGGCGAGGAATGTCTGAACAAGGTCTGCCGCCCCGTCACCGACTTTAACAGCCGTCTCCACACGCTGCTGGACGACATGGCCGACACGCTGGAGGAATCCGGCGGCGTAGGCTTGGCCGCACCGCAGGTGGGCATTCTCCGCCGCGCCTGTCTTGTGATGGACGAGGACGACCAGATCATCGAGCTCATCAACCCCGAGATCATCTACACCGAGGGCGAGCAGACGGCGCTGGAAGGCTGTCTCAGCGTCCCGGGCAAGTACGGCGAAGTGACCCGCCCCTACATCGTCCGTGTGCGGGCGCAGGATCGTGACGGCCAGTGGTTCGAGATCGAGGACGAGGGACTTACCGCCCGCTGCTTCTGCCACGAGATCGAGCATCTGGACGGCCACCTTTTCGTGGAGCACACCGACCGTCTCATGGAGGGCGAGGAGCTGCAGCAGTGGCTGGAGGAACACGCCGACGAGTACGACATTGAGGATACGGAAGAAGAGGATAGCTGATGCGGATCTTGTTTATGGGTACGCCCGACTTTGCCGTGGCGTCGCTGAAACGACTGGTGGAGGACGGCCACGACGTGTGCGGCGTTTTCACCCAGCCGGATAAACCGAAAAACCGTGGCCACAAGCTGGCCTTTTCCCCTGTGAAGGAATACGCGCTGACGCAGGAGCTGCCGGTGTACCAGCCGCTGAAAATGCGGGACGGTGAGGCGCTGGCCATCGTGGAAGAACTGAAACCGGAGCTGATCGTGGTGGCGGCCTACGGCAAAATTCTGCCGGAGGAGATCTTGAACGCGCCCCAGTACGGCTCCATCAACGTCCATTCATCCATTTTGCCAAAGTATCGCGGTGCAGCGCCCATCAACTGGGCGATTCTGAACGGCGAGGACGTCACCGGCGTTACCATTATGTATATGGCCAAGGAGCTGGACGCGGGGGATATTATCCTCTGCCGTGAAACAGCCATCGACCCCGACGAGGACGCGCTGACGCTGACCACCCGACTGGCGGAGCTGGGCGCGGATGCCCTCAGTGAAGCGGTGAACAGGCTGGCAGACGGCACCGCCACACGGACGGTGCAGGATCACAGCGCCTATACCTACGCCCCTATGCTGGACAGAAACCTGTCCCCGCTGGACTTTACCAAGCCGGCGCGTCAGCTTCACGATCAGGTGCGGGGGCTGATCCCCTGGCCCTGCGCCTCCATGACGCTGGGCGAAAAGCCGGTGAAGGTCTACCGCACCGCCAGCGGCGGCGATACCGCCGCTGGGGCAGGGAAGATCGTGGAAGCCGGCAAGAAGGGGCTTTCCGTGGCCTGTGGTGACGGCAAGGTGCTGACCATTCTGGAATTGCAGGCCGAGGGCGGCAAGCGCATGGCGGCGGCGGATTACCTGCGGGGTCATCCCGTGCAGGTGGACGCATGAGCGCCGCCGTTACCGCACGGGATGCGGCGCTGGACGTGCTGACCCAGACGCGGAAAGGCGGCTGGTCGGACGGCACGCTGAAGCGCGTCATGGCGAAAGCGTCGCTGGACAGCCGTGACGCGGCGCTGTGCAGCCGCATGGTCTACGGCGTGATGCAGCAGCGGGCGCTGCTGGACTTCTATCTCGGCCACTGGTGTACCCAGCGGGTGTCCCATTTGGAGCCGGTGGTGGCGGATATACTCCGGCTGGGCGGGTATCAGATATTGTTCATGGACAGGATGCCCGACCGCGCCGCCATTTTCGAAACGGTGGAGCTGTGCAAGCGAAGAAAACCCCGCGCCGCCGGTATGGTCAACGCCGTACTGCGGAAGTGCGCCGCAAACAAAAACGCGCTGCCGCCGCTGCCGCAGAAGAACACCGTGGAGCGCCTTTCCCTGCAATACAGCCATCCCGCATGGCTGGTGCGGCGGTTCATCGACCTGCTGGGCGAGGCGGAGACGGAGCAGCTATTGGCGCTCCACAACCAGCCGGTAGCCACCATGGTGCAGACCAACCCGCTGAAAACGACGCCGGAAGCGCTTCGCCGTGAGTTGGAGGAATCCGGCGTGGAGGTGACGCCCCACCCGTGGTTGGAGGGGTGCTTTTCCCTCACCGGCACCGGCGATATGGAGCGTCTCCCCGCCTTTGCCGAGGGACGATGCACGGTGCAGGATGCGGCGGCGCGGCTGGTGTCGCTGGCGGCTGCGCCGAAAAAGGGTGACCGCGTGCTGGACGTGTGCGCCGCCCCGGGCGGCAAGTCCTTCTCCGTGGCCATGGACATGGGTGACAGCGGCGATATTCTGTCCTGCGACATTCACCCCCACAAGCTGAAGCTCATCGAAAACGGCGCCGCCCGACTGGGCTTGACGTCTGTCCGCACCGCACTGGCAGACGGGCGGGAGAGCCACGCCGGTTGGCTGGAACAGGCCGATCTGGTGATGGCCGACGTGCCCTGTTCGGGACTGGGCATCATCCGCAAAAAGCCGGATATCCGGTACAAAGCGCCGGAGGCGCTGGCAGAGCTGCCGCCTATCCAAAAGGCGATTCTCGACAACGCCAGCCGGTACGTCCGCAAGGGCGGCACGCTGATCTACGCCACCTGCACGCTGCTGCCGGAGGAAAACGAGGGACAGATCGAAGCGTTCCTCAAGACCCATCCCGATTTTACAAAGACCCCCTTCACGCTGCCCGGTTTGGGCGCGTGTGACGGCGCGGTGACGCTGTATCCCCACCGCACCGGTACCGACGGCTTTTTCATCTGCCGCATGACAAGGAGCGAGGTATGATCGACATTAAATCCATGACGGAGACGGAACTCACCGGCTATCTCAAGAGCCTGGGACAGCCCGCCTTCCGCGGCGGACAGGTGTTCACATGGCTCCATCGGGGCGTTCGCTCCTTCGATGAGATGACCGACCTGTCCAAGCCCCTGCGCTCCCGACTGGCGGAGGAATGTACCATCACCGCGCCTACCGTGGCGCGCAAGCAGGTGTCCAAGCTGGACGGCACCATCAAATACCTGTGGGAGCTGGCGGACGGCAACTGCATCGAGTCCGTCCTTATGCGCTACCACCACGGCAACACCGTGTGCATCTCGTC
>CAZTHY010000008.1:0-16613 GCA_964613205.1 uncultured Oscillospiraceae bacterium | reverse complement strand
GTAGCTCCCGGGCACCTGCGCCACCTGCTCCGGGGTGCCGCTGGCCACCACATACTCCAGACACTCCCGCACCTTGGCGGAGGTCTCCTCGCTGATGACCTGCCGGACAGGGGTGTCGTCGTGGCGGTAGGAAATGCTGCCGTCGCTGTCGGTGATGCGCTCCACGATGTAGGGCGTGTGGAGATAGCCGCCGTTGATGCAGGCCGCCTGCGCCGCAATGAGGGACAGCGGCGTGACGGTGAAGTTCTGACCGAAGGAATAGCAGGCCAGATCGAGCAGCGTAAACGCGTCCTTGGCGGCAAATACGCCTACCGCCTCGCCGCCCAGGTCCACACCGGTGGTGTTCATCAGGCCGAAGGAGCGCATATACTCATAGAACGTGTCGGTGCCCAGCCGCAGACCGTAGGTGATGAAGGCGGGGTTACAGGAGTTCCCCACCGTCTCGATCAGCGTCTGCTGGCCGTGTCCCACGGTGCTGGAGCAGTGGATGGTGCTGCCGGACACGGTGGTGCTGCCGGAGCAGTAGACGGTGGTGGTGTCGTCCACCACGCCCTCCTCCAGCGCCGCCGAAAGCGTCAGAATCTTGAAGGTAGAGCCAGGCTCGTAGGTGTCGTTCAGCGCCTTGTTGCGCCACTGAAGGAGCTGCATATCCGCCAGCGTCGTCTCGCCCCGCTCCATCCGCTCGTTCAGCGTCTGATCCTGCACGGTGAAGGCGTCGTTCAGGTCGTAGTTGGGATAGGATGCCATGGCCATGATGCCGCCGGTTTTGGCGTTCATGACGATGCCCGCGGCACCGTTGGCGGCGGAGAAGCGATCCAGCATGGTCTCCATGCCCTTTTCCAGATAGTACTGGACGGTGCTGTCCAGCGTCAGCGTCAGGTCGCCGCCGTCCTGCGCGGCGAAATACTGCTCGTAGGTATAGAGCATATCGTTCTCCGCCGCGTCCTTGGCGGAGATGATAAGGCCGCTCTTGCCCTCCATTTCCTCGTTGTAGTAGGCTTCCAGCCCGTAAAGACCGGTGTTCTCTGTGCCCACAAAGCCGATGACCTGAGAGGCCAGCGAGCCGTAGGGATAGTAGCGCTTGGAGTCGGCGATCAAGTGAACGCCCACGATGTCGTTTTCATTGACGTATTCCCGTACTTCCGCCGCCAGTTCTTCCTCCGCCCGCAGCTTGATGACCTCGTACTGGGACTCGGTGTTCTCCATCCGCTTGCGGATGGAGGCGGCGTCGGTGTCCAGTATGGCGGCCAGTCCCGCCGCCAGTGAATCCTTCGTCCAGTTGACGGGGTTCTCCTTGTCGTTCACCGCCTTGTCGATCTCCAGCGGGGAGAGAATGATGGTCTCGGCGCTGGTGGAGATGGCCAGAATGTTGCCGGCGGCATCGTAGATGGTGCCGCGGGAGGCGGTGACCACGGTGCGCCGCGTCTGCTGGCTCACCGCTTTGCCCTGCAATTCCTCGTGGCGGTTGATTTGCAGGTCGTAGAGCTGGAAAAAGAGCACCACGAACATCAGCACCCCCATGAGGATCATCAGCACGAAGGTGCGGTTCTGAATGACGCGGTTGGCGCGGCGGATGCTCTCCGTTTTTCGGTTTTGATCGTTGCGTGGTGCCACAGGCTGCCTCCTTTGGGAACGTTCATGGGAAAAAGAGTGACGAAGGAGTAAGAAGCTGGCTTCTTACTCCTCGCTGCTACCTCACTATAAGCGCCGCTCAGCGGAAATATTCCACCACATACGCCCAGGCCTCACCGAGCCTGTCGGTAAGTCCCCGCAGCGCCGCGGTATTTCCGGCGGCGTATACCTCCGCCGTGTCCGCGCCGGACAGGTCGATGTACACGATCTGGCCGCTGGTGGGCTTGCTCATGCCCGCCTGCTCTGCCGCCGTTTTCACGGTGGTCAGGTCGAAGGTCTTTTCGTACTCCGTCAGCAGTGCGATGTGTTCTTCCTCCAGCGTGGCGATCTCCCGCTTGATGGTGGAAACGCTGTCGGAGATGCCGGTGAGCTTCACATAGCCCAGCATCAGCATCACCACCATGGCGGACACCACCATCAGCCCCACCAGCACGGCAGGGGAGAGGTGTACCGCCGCCTGCGCCTTGGCGCGCTGACGGGGCGCTGCGGTTACCTGTACTTCCGGTTGGGGATGAGAGGGCTTTTGGGGGAGCTTCCCCGCGTCATCCAACTGCCGCTCCCGTGCCAGCGCGTCCAGATCGTAGGCCAGATTGCCGTACACGGCGCTGCGGCGGTTATAAGCTGATGCCACTGAGGTCACTCCCTTCTTTGCAAAATGTGTATTATAGCTTTTCGGCTACCCGCAGTTTGGCGCTGCGGGCGCGGGGGTTGCGTTCCAGTTCCGCCGCGTCCGCCACGATGGGCTTGCGGCTGACCAGTTTGATGAGCGGCTTCTTGCCGCACACGCACACCGGAAACTCCGGCGGGCAGGTGCAGGGGGATACCAGCTCCTGCAACGTCTTTTTGATGATGCGATCCTCCAGCGAGTGGAAGGAGATCACCGCCAGCCGACCGCCGGAATGGAGGTGGCTCACCGCTGCGTCCAGCATAGGCGGCAGCGCGTCCAGCTCGCCGTTGACGGCGATACGCAGCGCCTGAAAGCTGCGCTTGGCGGGGTGCTGCTTCTCCCGCAACGCCGCAGGGGGCATGGCGCCCTTGATGATGTCCACCAGCTCCAGCGTGGAGGTGATGGGGGCGCTGTCCCGCTTTTGACAGATGTGGCGGGCGATGGCGGGGGCGTAGCGCTCCTCGCCGTATTCAAACAGGATGCGCCGCAGCTCCTCATAGCTCCAGCCGTTGACGATGTCGCCGGCGGTAAGGGCGGCGGTGCGATCCATCCGCATATCCAAAGGGGCGTCCTGCATATAGGAAAAGCCTCGCTCCGCTTCGTCCAATTGAGGGGAGGACACGCCTAAATCGAACAGCATCCCGTCGGCGCCGTCCAGCCCCAGCCCGTCTAAAATGTCCCCTACGCGGTCGAAGTTGCTGTGTACCAGCGTTACCCGCTCCTTGTAGGGCGCTAACCGCTCCTGCGCGGCTTCAATGGCGGTCTCGTCCCGATCGATGCCGATGAGACGGCCGGTGGTGAGACGCTTGGCAATTTCCAGCGAGTGACCGGCGCGGCCTAATGTGCCGTCCACATATACGCCGTCAGGCCGCAGCGCCAGCGCGTCCAGACATTCGTTCAGCAATACCGGCACATGGCCGTACTCTTTTTCCTCCATGGCGCTCACAGACCCATCTCCGCCATGGCATCCTCCAAAGCACCGGAGGAAAAGGCCTCCTGCTCCAGCGCTGCCCAGCGCTCCGCGTTCCAGATCTCCACGCGGTCGTAGCTGCCTACCACCATGACCTCTTTTTCCAGCCCTGCGTACTCCCGCAGCTTGGCGGGCAGCAGGATGCGTCCCTGTGCGTCCGGCTCACAGTCGGCGGCGTAGGCGAACAGGGCGCGGAGCTTTTTCACCTCGTTGTAGGACAGCGCTTTCAGCTTGTCCATGAAGGCCGCCCAGCTCTCGTCGGAGAACACCGACAGACAGTGATCCTGCCCCACGGTGACGTGGAACGTGTTGCCCAGCTCCTTACGCAGTGCGGCGGGGATAAAGAGACGCCCCTTGGCATCAATATTGTGAGGATACTGACCAGTCATAGGGACGCCTCCTTCCGTGAAAAAATTCATTGAGGGTGGAAAACCGTGGGCTTTCTCCCCACAAATAGGGGCACTACCCCCACAATTCACCACTCGTGGGTTTAGTATACATAATTCGGGTTTGAAATGCAAGGGGAAATTATGTCTACCGGCGGCGGAAAAGGCGGTAAATTTTTCCTGTTTTGGCCGGATTTTCCAACTTTCTAAAACGAGCGTTCGACCGACGAGCCATGAAAAAACCGGTAAACACAAAATCTTGTGTCTACCGGTTTTGAAAACCACAAAATGTTCCGCGTTTGTGAGATGTGGAGAAATTCTGCGGAAATTTTTATGTATTTTTCACAAAGGGGACAGCGGGGCGGTTTACTGCGCCTTGTTCTCACCGTTCTGACTGGCGTTGAGCTGCTGGCGCTGCTCCTGCATGATCTCCTGACTGGCGGCGCGGAAACGGGCGCGGGACTCCTGTACCTCCGTCAGCGCGGCCTGAATGGCCTCCTCGGTGCGGCGCAGCGCGTCCTCGGTGTAGGTGTTGGCCACATGGTACAGCTCCTTGCTGCGATCCTCGGCGCGGCGGATGATCTCGCTGCTCTTCTGCCGTGCCAGCTGGATGGTCTCGCTCTCGGAGACGATGGTTTTGGCGTCCAGCTCGGCTTGCCGCAGCATGGCCTCCACTTCCTTCTTCGCACCCGCCACATACTCGCTGCGGGCGGCGATGAGCTCCTTGGCCTTCTTGATCTCAAGGGGCAGCTTGTTGCGAATGTCGTCCAGCAGATCCAGCGCCTCGTCGCGGTTGATGACGCACTTGTCGGAGCTGAACGCCACGCTCTTGGCTTCGTCGATCATGCCGTAGAGCATATCCAGCAATCTCTGAACATCCTTTTCTTCCATGGTGCAGACCGTCCTTTCTCTTATTCCTTAGACAGCGTATCACGCTGCCGTGTCAATTCCTCGGCGACCGGCGCCGGTACATACTTCTCCAATGGCTGACCGTAGCGGATCATCTCCCGCACCATGGTGGAGCTGAAATGCTCAAACTCCCCGCTGGCCGGTATCAGCAGCGTCTCCAGCTGCGGGCAGATGCCCCGATTGATGCGGGCCATCTGATTTTCCAGCTCCCAGTCGGCGCAGTTGCGAATGCCCTTGACTAAAATGTGGGCGTTTTTCTCCCTGGCGTAGTCCGCCAGAAGGCCGCTCCAGTTCTCCACCTCCACATTGGGCAGGTGCGCCACGCTGTGGCGGATCAGCTCCAAGCGGCGCTGGGGGGTAAACATGGGCTTTTTCTTCTCACAGTTCACCATGACGCAGACGTACAGCTTGTCAAAGCAGGCCGACGCACGGCGGATGATGTCCAGATGACCCAGCGTAATGGGGTCAAAGCTGCCGGGATAGATGGCAATATTCATTCTGCATCCTCATTTCCGCCGCGATGGTACACCGTCAGCTTGATCTTTCCGTACCGGTACTCCCGATACAGCGCGTAGGGGGCGGCCAGCGCCGGCAGCACCGTGTCTGCCGCGCTCTCCGCTATGATTATACCATGTGGGCGGCAAATGTCAAACGCCGCGATGTCCAAAAGTGCTTGTTCCAGCAAACCGCTGGCGTAGGGCGGGTCTAAAAAGACGAGATCGAACTTCTCGCCGCTGCGGAGATACGGCAGCGCCTCGCCCTGTCTGACGCGGGCGTTGTCCTCCAAGCGGCACAGCGCCAGATTTTCGCGGATCAGCTTCACCGCGTCGGCGCGGCGCTCCACAAAGACGCACTCCGCCGCGCCGCGGCTCAGCGCCTCGATACCAAGCTGTCCCGTTCCGGCAAAGAGATCCAGCACACGCCGTCCCTCAATGTCGAACTGGATGATGGAGAACAGACTCTCCTTCACTTTTCCGGTGGTGGGGCGGGTCTCCAGCCCCTCCAATTCTTTCAGCACTCTGCCGCGGGCAGAGCCGGTGATCACTCGCATTTCGTCGTCCCCCTTGGGTCAAAGCATTCAAAGATAGGCAGACACCCTGCCTGTTCCGCCGCCGCCAGTTCCTCCGGCGTCCGCAGCGTCCAGCTGGCCTCCTTCACGCCGTACAGCTTCCGGCAAAGGCGGAGGGAGAAGCAGTCCCTGTCCTCGAAGCGGTAGGCGATAAAGTCGGGTCGGGTGGTAAAGTTCATCAGCAGGTTTCCCAGCGCCCAGCGGATGACGGCAGGCAGATGAGCGCCGTCGCCGTGGCGGAGGAAGTTCTCCGATAGCTGTCCCCGCAGGTATTGGGGCTCGTTTTTCCGCATCCATTGGAGACAGCGGGGATCGAAGGATTCGATGATGCAGTTGAGCTCGTAGTTCTCCACCAGATAGCAGGTGGTGGCCGCCAGCAGCGCCCCGTTGCCCCGCTCGGCTTTCAGCTCGATGATAAGGGGCATACCTTCTTCAAAGAAGGGCAGCACGTCCCGCAGCAGGGGGATGTGCTCGTCGCTGTCTCCCAGCGTGTAGCGCTCCAGGTCCGCCGCCGTCAGGTCCTCGATGCACACGTCCGCACCGGCGGTACGCAGCAGGGAGGAGTCGTGGATGACGGCCAGTTGGCCGTCCTTCATCAGATGCACGTCCAGCTCCGCGCCAAAGCCGCAGATGGCGGCGCGGCGGAAGGCGGTAAGGGAGTTTTCGGGGATGCGGTCGTCATGAAGTCCCCGATGGGCGTACCGCTGGCCGATAAACGGCTCCCAGCCGTCCCGTGGACGCTGGCACCGCAGCGCCAGCACATACAGCACCGCCAGCAGCACGACGATAACGATGATCGCAGCCGTCATATCAGTCGCCCTCCGGTGTGTCCAGCGCTTCCAGTCCCGCCTTGGCCACCGGCTTGCTGTCGCCGTGGCGGACGAAGAACATGGTGACGAAGGACAGCGCCGTGAACACGGCGGCGTAGGGGAACAGCACCCACATACCGCACCGATCCATCAGCATACCGGACACCATGGGCGTGGCGATCTGAGCGGCCATGGAGGCGGTGTAGTAGAAGCCGGTGTACTTGCCCACGTCGCTGCCGGAGGCCAGCTCCACCACCATGGGGAAGGAGTTGACGTTGATGGTGGCCCAGCCGATACCGGCCAGCGCGAACATGGCGTTCATCAGCAGGGAGGGGCTGTCGTACTTCAAAAAGGCGGCGACGGCGAAGGCGGCGGTCAGCATGGTGACACCGGCCAGAATGGCCTTCCGGCGGCCGATCTTACTGGACAGCACGCCTACCGGCAGGTAGGAGACGATGGCGGCGGCCTGCGCCACGATCAGCGTCAGGTTGTAGTCCTTGTGGAGGATGTTGCTGGCGTAGACGGAGTATTTGCTGGCCACGGCGTTGTAGCCGAAGTACCACAGCACGATGCTCAGCAGGATCAGCAGCAGACTCTTCACCTCGTCGGCGGACAGCTTGCGGCTTTCACCGGCGGGCGTCTCCGGTGCGGCCTCGTCGATACCGGCGGCCAGCGACTGGCGCTGCATATCCGCCGCCCATTCCGGCTCCCGCACCGTCAGCATGAACACCACCAGCGCCGCCAGCATCAGTGCGGCGATAACGGCGAAGTAGCCCACATAGCTCATCAGGCTGTTCTCCGTGGCGGAGGTGGCGAATACCATGCCCAGCCCCAGCACCAGTATACCGCCGGCGCTGCCCATCAGATTGATGATGGCGTTGCCCTTGGAGCGCAGCGGCTTCGGTGTCACATCCGGCATCAGCGCCACCGCAGGGGAGCGGAACACCGACATGGACACCAGCAGGATAAACAGCAGCACCACGAAGATGATAAGGGTGGTGGGGTGCTGATGCACCACATCGTTGGCGCAGGCCTGCCGCGCCGGCACCACATAGCGGGTGTAGTCCATGCTGGTAGTGGTGGTGCCGTCCTCCGCCGTGATCTCGGAGCGGATGGCGGCAAATTCCTCACGGGTGAACTTCTCCGACAGGGTGAAGCGCTCACCGGAGGGGGTCAGCAGCGGCGTGTGGGCTTGCCGGTCGTAGATTTCTTCCAGCGCGGCGGGGTCGTCGATGGCGGAGATGGCGTCCAGTTGTTTGAGTTGGGCGGTGTCCACGAAGGCCAGCACCACCAGCGTTACGGCGGCGATAAGGGTGCCCACCACGATGAAGGGCGTGCGCCGTCCGCGGGGATGGGTGCATCTGTCCGACAGCGCCCCGAAGATAGGCAGCATGAACACCGCCAGCACGTTGTCCAGTGCCATGATAACGCCCGACCAAGTTTGGCTCATGCCGAACTTGTTGGTGAGGATCAGGGGAATGGTGGTGTCGTAGGCCTGCCAGAAGCAGCAGATGAGGAAGAAGGCAAAGCCGACCAGTATGGTGCGCTTGTAGTTGAGCTTCATTGTGGTGTGTCCTCCATCTGGCGGTATACCGCCGCAATGTCATCATATACCCAGGTGGGTGTTATATGGTATGTCTCCGTGTCCCGTATCGTGCCCTCACCGGACAGCACCAGCACCGTGTCGATACCGGCGTTGACGCCGCAGGCGATGTCGGTGTACACCCGATCGCCGATCAGCACCGTCTCTCTCGGTGAAAAGCCGGTCTGCCGCATGGCCAGCTCCGCCATGGCAGGGCGGGGCTTGCCGATGAACAGCGGCTCACGGCCTGTGGCGGTGGTCAGCATACGGCACACGCTGCCGCAGTCCGGCACGGAGCCGTACCAGGTGGGGCATACCCAGTCGGGATTGGTGGCCAGCCACGTCACGCCCCGATTCAGGAGGATGCAGCTATCCTCTAACTTCTGAAACGTCAGCTCCCGATCGAAGCCGGACAGCAGGATGTCCACGTCGTCCTCCACCTCGGTGGTGACGGCGATACCGGCGCTTTTAAGCTGGGCGAGGAACGACTGGGTACCGGCGACGTAGCACTTCTTTCCCGCGTACTCCCGCCGCAAAAGGTCGATAGTCGCGTCCACCGACGTGAGATAGTCCGTCTCCCTCGTCTCGATACCGAGACGGCGCAGCTTCTCCATGTACCCCTCCACGCCCCTCGACGAGTTGTTGGTGAGGAACAGGTACCGCCCGCCCTTTTTTCTGACGGCGGCCAGAAACTCCGGCACCTTGGGGAAAAGGCGGTCGTCGATGTACAGCGTGCCATCCATGTCCAGCAGAAACAGCCGCTTGTCCCGCAGCGCCATACCCTCGCCCCCTTGCCTGCCGTGACGGAAAAATGTCCTAACCGACAGAATAGCACATTTTTCCTCCCATGACAACCGCTTTGACGCAAAAAGTCCGATTTTTTGCGATGTCTGCACGGCGGGGAACGCTTCGGCATAGACTGGTGGTGAAACTATCGGAAAGGTGGGCTTCCCATGCCGCGTATCTACCTCAGTCCCTCCACACAGGAGTACAATCTCTACATCACCGGTGCCGGATCGGAGGAATACTTCATGAACCTGCTGGCGGATGAGATGGAGCCGTATCTGCTGGCCAATACCATCCGCTTCACCCGCAACACCCCCGACATGACTGCCGCGTCCTCCATCCGTCAGGCCAACGGCGGCAGCTACGACTTCTACCTCGCCCTCCACTCCAACGGCTCCACCAACGGCGGTGAGGAGGGGAAGGTGCGGGGCGTTATCGCCTTTTACTACCCCACCAGCGCCAACGGCCGCCGTGCGGCGGACATTTTCGTCCAAAATCTGAAAGAAATCTACCCCCTGCCCGACCGCGTCTATGCCCAGCCCACCACGGCGCTGGGCGAGGTGCGCCAGCCCTATATGCCCTCGGTGCTGCTGGAGCTGGGCTACCACGACAACACCGCCGACGCTTTGTGGGTGCAGAACAACTTGCAGCCCATCGCCGCCAATTTAGTGCTGTCGCTGACGGAATATTTCGACCTGCCCTTCGTGGTGCCGCTGACACCGTGGCAGGGGCGGGTGACCACCCAAGGCGGGGCGCTGATGCTCCGTGACCGTCCGGCACGCAGCGGCACCGTGGTAACGGCCATGCCCAACGGCGCACCGCTTACCGTCTATGGCCGCTATCGGGACTGGTACACCGTGGGCTACGGTGACCTGCTGGGCTACGCCTTTGCGGACTTCATCACATGAAATAGGCGTTTTTCCTAAAGACGACAGAAAAAACCGATGGAAATTTGTGATTTGCCCTTGACAGTCGCCTCCATTGTGTTTAATATTAGTAAGGATTATCATCGGGCAGGACGCACCCTGCTGCCGGTTATATCTGAGCCATATCTGGTGTGCCTGAGGTACACCGAAACACCAAATAAGGAGGATCATACCGTGACCACAACAGGCTGGATCGTGGCAGGCGCCGCGTTCGTCGTTGCGGCGGTGGTGTTTTTCCTCCTCGGCATTCGCTACCGCAAGGGCGTAGCGGAAAAAGAAATCTCCAGCGCGGAGGAAGAAGCCACGCGCATCATCAACGAGGCCATTAAAAGCTCTGAAAACAAGAAAAGAGAGGCACTTCTTGAAGCAAAAGAAGAGATTTTGAAAAACCGCAGCGAATACGAGAAGGAAGTCAAGGAACGCCGCGCCGAGCAGCAGAAGCAGGAGCGCCGCTTACAGCAGAAAGAGGAAAACCTCGATCACAAGACCGAGCTGATCGAGAAGAAGGAAGAAGCGCTGGCGCAGAAGCACGCCGCGCTGGATCGTGAGCAGGAGGAGATCCGGCTCATCAAGAAGAGTCAGACGGAAATGCTGGAGCGCATCTCCGGCTTTACCGCCGATCAGGCCAAGGAATATCTCATCGCACAGGTGGAGTCGGAAGTCACCCATGAGGCGGCGCTGAAGATCAAGGAGATCGAAGCCCGCGCCAAGGACGAGGCCGATCAGCGCGCCCGTGAGATCGTGGCCACCGCCATCCAGCGGTGCGCCGCCGACCATGTGGCGGAGATTACCGTCAGCGTGGTGCCGCTGCCCAACGACGAGATGAAGGGTCGCATCATTGGCCGCGAGGGACGCAACATCCGGACGCTGGAAACGCTGACCGGTGCCGACCTCATCATCGACGATACGCCGGAGGCCATCACCGTCTCCTGCTTCGAGCCTGTCCGCCGTGAAGTCGCCCGTGTGGCGCTGGAGAAGCTCATCGCCGACGGCCGTATCCACCCCACCCACATCGAGGAGATGGTGGAGAAGGCGCGCCGCGAGGTGGACGCCGTTATCCGCGCCGAGGGTGAGCGCGCCGTGCTGGAAACCGGCGTGCGCGGCCTTCATCCCGAGCTGCAAAAGCTGCTGGGCAAGCTGCATTACCGTACCAGCTACGGTCAGAACGTGTTGCAGCACTCCATCGAGGTCAGCCACATCGCCGGCATGATGGCCGCCGAGCTGGGCGCAGACGTCAACGCCGCCAAGCGCGCCGGTCTGCTCCACGACATCGGCAAGGCGCTTGACCACGAGTTCGAGGGCACCCATGTGGCGCTGGGCGTGGAGTACGCCCGCAAGTACCGCGAGAAAGAGGACATCATCCACGCCATTCAGGCGCACCACGGCGACGTGGAGTGCCGGACGCTGGTGGCGTGCCTTGTACAGGCTGCCGACGCCATTTCCGCCGCCCGCCCCGGTGCGCGGCGTGAAAATCTGGAGAACTACATCAAGCGTCTTCAGAAGCTGGAGGAGATCACCGGTACCTATCCCGGCGTGGAGAAGAGCTACGCTATTCAGGCCGGCCGTGAAGTGCGAGTCATGGTCAAGCCGGAGCAGGTCAGCGAGGACGAGATGGTCATTCTCGCCCGTGAACTGGCCAAGCGCATCGAGAGCGAGCTGGAATATCCCGGCCAGATCAAAGTCCACGTCCTGCGTGAGACGAAGGTCGTGGAGTACGCCAAGTAAAAATTTCATCGAAAGAAGCGGGCGGTGTGGATTGAACACCGCCTGCTTTTCTGTTATAATGGGTGGGAGAGAGTAGGAAGCCGAACCGCCCTATGGAGGACGCATACATGAAACGCCCTGTAATGCTCATTTTATTGCTGCTGCTCAGCCTGTGTCTCACCGGCTGCGTTACCGTCATCGGCGACGACCCCCTGCCGGAGGACACCGCCGACGCGCCCCTCACCGTGGACGTGCCGGAGACGGAGGCGTGGCACCGCCGCCATGACGACGTGTGGAGCAGCCAACCCACCACCGTCAGCGCCGATTTCGAGCGTGTCAGCGGCGCGGCCAAGGCCGGTATGACGGTGGGGCAGGAGCTGCTGCTGATGGATTTCATGGACTGCTACTTTCAGTCCGTCGCCCAATTACAGGTCATCGACGGCAGCGACCTGTTCGCCACCGGCGAGGCCGCCGACTATCACCACGCCGTGTGGCACAGTCTGTGCGCCATCCGGCTGCTGTCGCCCATCGACCTGACCATGACCTCTTACAGCTTCGCGCTGCAATGCGTCTCCATGGAGCCGTCGGAGGAGACGGAGGGGGACGTGGACTTGGTGCTGCGGGAAAACAGCACCTACTACTTCGCCGGTTTAAGCGGTATCCCCACGGAGCAGCTTGGCGTGGAGCATGAGTTCACCCTCCGCTGCACCGGCGGCGACCGGTGGCGTATCGTCACCCACACCTGCGACGAAAACGCCTATTATAGCGGCGACTACGACCCCGAGACGAAGCAGGACAGGAACTATGAAGCGCTGCTGGAGCATATCAAGGCACGGCGGCTCATGTCCCACACCCCTGTGGAGGTGAACGTCACCGCCGACCATCCCTACGATCGGGCGGCGGCGCGGGATTATATGCTCACCTGGGTGGGCAAGCGGAACCCCGACTTCAAGGCCTACGACCAGCTGGGCGGCAACTGCATGAACTTCGGCTCTCAGGTGCTGACCGCCGGCGGCATCCCCATGCAGGGCACCGGCTACGAGACGGGCTGGTACTATTACAGCGAAAACCGCGTCTCCATCCCCTGGGTCAACGTAGGCGGCTTCCTCGACTACGCCGCAGCGGAGGGGGACACCGGCCTTGTGGCGGTGGTGGACGCGCCCTACTTCTCCGGCGAGACCGGCGACATCATCACCATGGGCGTGAAGGAGCCGGCCAACCACACCACCGTTATCCTGGACACCATCGAGGACGGCGAGGGGCAGGTCATCGACTATCTGCTCTGCTCCAACACGGCGGACTTGCGGAATTTCCCCGCCTCCGCCTACTACTACACCAACCGTCAGCTCACCAAGATCGTGGGCTGGAACGACCTGTAAGCATATAGAAAAGGACGTGAGCAAGTGGAATATAAGATCTTGGCGCTGGGCGACGTTACCAGCGAGACCGGCCTGACGCTGCTGGAAAAGCGTCTGCGGTCATTCAAGAAAGAGCACAATATCGCCTTCACCGTGGTCAACGGCGAGAACATCTCCGGAAGCGGCCTGACGCGGCCGCAGGCGGAAGCGCTGTTCGCTGCCGGAGCCGACGTCATCACGCTGGGCAACCACACCTTCGGAAAGCCGCAGATCGCCTCTTATCTGGACGAGGAGCGCTACATCCTCCGCCCCGCCAACTTCACCGGTCGTGCGGCGGGACACGGCTATCAGTTCATCGACTGCGGCGCGTTCTCCGTGGCGGTGATGGTGCTTATCGGCCGGTGCGATCTGGACTTCAACGCCGACAATCCCTTCACCACCGCCGACAAGCTGCTGAAAGGGCAGCCGGACAAGCCCACCTTCACGCTGGTGGAGTTCCACGCCGGTGCCACCAGTGAAAAGCTGGCCATGGCGTACTATCTCGATGGCCGTGTTTCCGCCTTGTGGGGCACCCACACCCATGTGCCTACCGCCGACCAGCGGGTGTTCCGGAAGGGCACTGGCTACGTCACCGACTTGGGCATGACGGGGCCGGTGGAGTCCATTTTGGGCATCCGGCCTGAGCAGTCCATCGAGTTCTTCTTGGGCGGCCAGCCCGGGCGGTACCAACCGGCAGACGGCGCTTGCAGCGCACAGGGCTGCCTCTTTACACTGGACAGTGACACGGGGCTTTGCCGCGCCGTGGAGCGTATAGAAATCAGATAAAAAGCAACAATATAAAGGAGATGACCATCATGTCTGTTGAAAAAGTGAGAGAATATTTGCAGCCCTACGGTGTGGCTGACCGTATGCAGGAGTTCGAGGTGTCCAGCGCCACCGTGGAGCTGGCCGCGCTGGCAGTGGGCGTAGAGGGCGCACGGATCGCCAAGACCCTCAGCTTCAAGGTGGGCGAGGATCCCATCCTCATCGTGGCCGCCGGTGACGCCAAGGTGGACAACAGCAAGTATAAGCACTTCTACGGTGCCAAGGCCAAGATGCTCACCGCCGAGGAAGCGGTGGAGCGCATCGGCCATGCCGTCGGCGGCGTGTGCCCCTTTGCGCTGCCCGACGATGTCAAGACGTATCTGGACGTGTCCCTCAAGCGGTTCGACACCGTGTTCCCCGCCGTGGGCAGCGCCGCCAGTGCCATCGAGCTGACCTGCGACGAGCTGGAGCGCTGCTGCGGCAAGAATTTCGTCCAGTGGGTGGACGTGTGCAAGGGCTGGCAGCCGGAGGAAGCGTAAATGGCGCGGATCCTCCACGCGGCTGACTTTCATCTGGACAGCGCCTTCGGCGGCCTTACGCAGGAGCAGGCGCGGCAGCGCCGGCAGGAGAGCCGCCGTCTGCCCCAGCGCCTTGTGGAGTGGGCCAACGACCACGGTATAGAGCTGCTGCTGCTGGCAGGTGACCTTTTCGACAGTGACCG
This sequence comes from uncultured Oscillospiraceae bacterium, assembly GCA_964613205.1. Classification (GTDB taxonomy): domain Bacteria; phylum Bacillota; class Clostridia; order Oscillospirales; family Oscillospiraceae; genus Vescimonas. The sequence continues at coordinate 2,290 of CAZTHY010000008.1, read as the reverse complement.
GTTAGGCGGCGATACGGCATCGCTGCTGGCACAGGCGCTGGCGGAGTTTCGCGGTCAGGTGGTCATCGCCCCGGGCAACCACGACCCCTACACCACCGGCGGCGCCTATGGCCGTACCGCATGGCCGGACAACGTACACATTTTTACCGAAAACCGCATGGAGACGGTGACGTTTCCCCACCTTCGCTGCGCCGTACACGGCGGCGCGTTCACCGCACCGGAGCACCATGAGGACAACGTCCTCGCCGGTTTTACGGCGCCGGAGGACGGCCTCGTCCACATCGGCCTGCTCCACGGCGAGCTGACGGCGGGAGAGAGCCGCTATCGCCCCCTCACCACTGCCGCCATCGCCCAGAGCAATCTGCACTATTTGGCGCTGGGACACGTCCACGGCTGCACCGGTGTGCTGACGGCGGGCAGCGTACCCTACGGCTACTGCGGCTGCATCGAAGGCCGCGGCTTTGACGAGACCGGCGACAAGGGCTTCCTGTGGGGCGACGTGACGGAAAACGGCGCGTCCCTCCGCTTTCTGCCCTTCGCCAAGCGCCGCTACCGGCTGTGGGAGGCGGACATCACCGAGGGCGAGGCGCTGGAAGCCATCGAACGAACACTGCCCAGCGACACCGGCGACGACGTGTGCCGTCTGCGGCTGGTGGGCAGCCCCGAGGAGCCGCCCCGCCTGTCCCTTTTGGAGCAATCGCTGTCGCCCCGCTTTTTCGCCCTGCAACTGCGGGATGAGACCACGGTGCGGCGTGAACTGTGGGAGCGGTGCGGCGAGGACACACTGCGGGGGCTGTTCCTCCGTGAGCTGCGCCAAAGGTACGACAATACCGATGATGAGCAGCAGCGCCGTCTCATCGAACAGGCCGCCCGTTTCGGCACGGCGGCTATGGACAACAGGGAGGTATGACCATGAAGCACATCCTCATGATCGGTACCGGCGGTACCATCGCCAGCGAAATGGGCGCTTCCGGCCTGACGCCGGAGCTGACCAGCCAGCAGCTTCTCTCTGCCGTGCCCCGCATCGGCGAGCTGTGCCATGTGGACTGCATCCAGCTTTACAGTCTGGACAGCACCAACATCCGCCCCGCCCACTGGCTGGGCGTGGCCGCCACCATTCGGGACAAGTACGACCAGTATGACGGCTTCGTCATCTCCCACGGCACCGACACCATGGCCTACACCGCCGCCGCGCTGAGCTATCTGATACAGGGCAGCCCCAAGCCCATCATCCTCACCGGCGCGCAGAAGCCGATATGGTTTGACGGTACCGACTCCAAGCGGAATCTCACCGACGCCTTTCTCTACGCCTGCCGCGGCTGCGGCGGCGTGCAGATCGTCTTTAACGGCAAGGTGATCCTGGGCACCCGCGCCCGCAAGACCTGTTCCAAGAGCTTTCAGGCCTTTTCCAGCGTCAACTACCCCGATCTGGCGGTGATGCAGGACGAGCATCTGCTGCAATATATGCGCTGCGCCTGTTACCCCCGCCCGCTGTTTTTCGACACGCTGGACGACAACGTGGGACTGCTGAAGCTGATCCCCGGCACGCCGTCGGCGGTGCTGGAATTCATGCTGGAGCGGTACGACGGTCTCGTCATCGAGTCCTTCGGCGTAGGCGGTCTCCCTGAGTATGAGGGGGACGGCAGCTACTACGACATCATCCGCCGCGGCGTGGAGCGGGGCAAGATCGTGGTCATGACCACCCAGGTGCCCAACGAGGGCAGCGACCTGACGGTGTACCATGTGGGCGGACGGCTGAAAAGCACGCTGCAACTGCTGGAGGCCTACGACATGACCACCGAGGCGGCGGTAGCCAAGCTGATGTGGATCTTAGGCCGCACCCGTAATTTCGACGAGGCGGAAAAGCTGTTCTACCAGCCGGTAGCAAGGGATATTCTGTATGAGAATTAAAAAAGAAGCCCGCGAGGGCTTCTTTTTTTATGCTTTTGGTTCCCGCTTATTTTTCTCTTGCCTCCCCCTGTGGGGGAGGTGGATTGCCGCGCAGCGGCAAGACGGAAGGGGAGAGCCGGATTTAGGAAAGGTTCTACCGATAGATGTTGCGGAGCGGTCTCTCCCTCAGTCAGCGCTGCGCGCTGCCAGCTCCCTCACAGAGGGAGCCGAGAGGTCTGTGCTTCTCTTTTTCCACTCTAACATAGGGAGCCGAGAGGATTCTGCTTCTCCTTGCCGTTCTGACAGAGGGAGTCGAGAGAAAATGTCTCCCCTCAACTATTATCTCCACTGATCGGGTGGCGCCACAGCAATCGCTTTAACTTCTTCCCATCGAAGGGCA